>CANQLJ010000051.1 GCA_947624685.1 Candidatus Gastranaerophilales bacterium
GAAAGAATAAAAACATTATCGGGATGTAGCGCAGCTTGGTAGCGCACTGTGTTCGGGTCGCAGGGGTCGCAAGTTCGAATCTTGTCATCCCGATTTTTTATATTCGTACTTTTATGTTTCCAATGACAAGATTACATCTTGGCAGCTTTGCGGATTTTTTATGCTATCGCTAAAAATCTCGCAAACTGCATAACTGATTTGTACGGCTCATTCTTCGCCTACAACTCCGTTATCATCCCGATTTTTTATATTTTTTTAAAAATTCCAAATTTCCTCCTCCTTGAAATAAAATCTGTTCGCAATATAATATTAAGCAATGAGGATGTTATTGAAAAGGAGACATACATGACAAAAAAAACAATCACTGTTGACGGTAACTACGCTGCAGCGCATGTTGCTTACGCATTAAGTGAAGTATCCGCAATTTATCCTATCACCCCGTCTTCCACAATGGGCGAATGGGTAGATGAATGGGCTTCGCAACACAAAGAAAATATCTGGGGAAAAGAAGTTCGAGTTGCTGAAATGCAATCTGAAGCAGGCGCAGCCGGCGCTGTCCACGGTTCATTAGCGGCAGGAGCTTTGACATCCACTTATACTGCTTCTCAAGGCTTATTGTTGATGATTCCTGTTATGCATAAAGTTGCAGGCGAAATGCTTCCTTCTGTTATCCACGTTGCTGCTCGTGCATTAGCAGCTCAATCACTGGCTATTTTTGGTGACCACACAGACGTTATGGCGTGCCGCAATACAGGCTATGCGATGCTTGCCGCTAATTCGGTTCAAGAAGAAATGGATTTGGCTCTTGTAGCTCATCTTTCAACATATAAAGCAAAAGTTCCTTTTATACAATTCTTCGACGGATTCAGAACATCCCATGAAATCCACAAAATTGAAGAAATTTCTTACGATGATATTAAATCATTAGTCGAACCAAAATACATTGAAGAATTCAGACAAAGAGCACTTCGTCCGGAAGCTCCCGTCTGCAAAGTCGGCGCTCAAAACACGGACGTTTATTTCCAAGGCAGAGAAACATCCAATAAATACTATGACGCTGTACCTGACATTGTTCAAGAATATATGGATAAAGTTGCTAAAATCACAGGTCGTCAATATCATCCGTTTGATTATGTCGGAGCGCCGGACGCAACGGATGTAATCGTTGCAATGGGTTCCGGCTGTGAAACGATTGAAGAAACAATTGAATATCTAAACAGCCAAAGAGGCAAAAAATATGGTTTAATCAAAGTCAGATTATACAGACCGTTTGACACAAAACGCTTTAATGAAGCACTTCCAAAGACAGTTAAAAGAATCGCTGTTATAGATAGAACCAAAGAACCCGGATCAATCGGCGAACCTTTATATTTAGATGTTGTTGCAGCGCTTGAAGATAAAGCAATTCGTGTAATTGGCGGCCGCTACGGCTTATCAAGCAAGGAATTTACTCCTTCAATGGTATTTGCGGTTTACAAACATCTTGAAAATAACGGCTTCCACGGTTTTACCGTCGGTATCGAAGATGATGTTACTCATAAATCATTAAAAATCGATGAACACATTGTAACAGAACCTGTCGGTACAACAAATTGTATGTTCTGGGGCTTAGGGTCTGATGGTACGGTCGGAGCTAATAAAAACTCGATTAAAATCATCGGCCAATACACAAATAAAGACGCTCAAGCATATTTTGCTTATGATTCTAAAAAATCATTTGGCGTCACTGTTTCACACTTAAGATTTGGCGATAAACAAATTAAATCAACATATTTAATTACAGCTCCCGATTTTGTATCAGTCTCAGCTCATGCTTATATCGGAAGATATGATTTATTAAAAGGTATTAAAGAAGGCGGAACTTTCTTATTAAACAGCCCCTATACAAAAGAAGAAGCATTTTCACATTTAACTCGTGATATGCAAAAAACAATTATTGATAAGAAAATTAAATTCTATAATGTTGATGCTGAAAAATTAATCAAAGAACAACCCGGATTAAGAGGCAAAGGCGCAAATACCGTTATGATGGTAGCATACTTTAAAGTTTCGGGTATCATTCCTTTTGAACAAGCTTTAGAAGGTATGAGAGAAATGACAAAGAAAACCTTCAAGAAAAAAGGCGACGATGTTGTTAATATGAACCTTGCTTTAATTGATGCTGCAGTGAATGCAACAGAGCTTGTTGAAGTTCCGACATCTCTAGATGGGGTTTGTGCTGCGGATGATGTTAAATTCCTGCCTGAAAACGCTGATGATTTCGCTAAGAAAATTATTGAACCTTCTATGAGACAAAAAGGCGACGACATCCCCGTTAGTGCTATGAGCGTTGATGGTGTAATTCCAACCGGAACTGCATGCCTTGAAAAACGTGGCATTGCTCCAAGAGTTCCGAAATGGCACAGCGAATTTTGCGCTCAATGCGGCGTTTGCGCTTCGGCTTGTCCGCATGCAGCTATAAGAACTAAATTAATCGAAAAGAAAGATTTAGCTTCGGCTCCTGAATCATTTAAAACAGTTCAAGCAAAACCTGCTCTTGCTGATGAACAATTCAGAGTTCAAGTATATTGCAAAGATTGTACAGGCTGCGGAGTTTGTTTAGATCAATGTCCGATGAATAAAATCGAAGGAAAACACGCACTAACTTGGTCAACAATCGAAGCTGAAGTTGAAGCTTGCGAAGAAGTGAACGAAAAATTCTTTGACAATCTTCCCGATAACGTAATGGGCAAAAACACTACTTCTACCGTTAAAGGTGCGATGTTAAGAAAACCTCTGTTTGAATTTTCAGGAGCTTGCGCAGGCTGCGGAGAAACTCCTTATGTTAAATTAGTTTCTCAATTATTTGGTGAAAACGCTATTGTTGCTAACGCAACAGGATGTTCTTCAATATATTCGGGCACTTTCCCAACTATTCCATACACAAAAACAAAAGAAGGCAGAGGCCCCGCTTGGGCAAATTCATTGTTTGAAGATAACGCTGAATTTGGTTTTGGTATGAGATTGGCAGTTGATCAAAATAGAGACACCCTAAAAACCTATGTTCAAAAAGTTATCGAAAACGAAAAAACTCCTGCTGATTTAAAAGACGCTTTAAATGGTGCTTTAGCTCATTTTGATAATTCAAAAACTCCGGAAGCGCTGAAAGCTCAAGATGAAGCTAAAAAAGTATTAGCAAAATACGCTGATTGCCCTTGTCCGGATGTAGCAAAAGTTCGTGAACTTCAAGACTACTTTACCGACAAATCTATCTGGATTATAGGCGGTGACGGCTGGGCAAATGATATAGGTTACGGCGGTATTGACCATGTATTAGCTCAAAACCAAAATATCAATATACTGGTACTTGATACCGAAGTATATTCCAACACCGGCGGTCAAGCTTCTAAATCAACTCCAACAGGAGCGGTAGCCAAATTTGCAACAGGCGGAAAACGCACATATAAGAAAAATATGGGCTTAATGAGCATGTCCTACGGTTATGTTTATGTAGCTTCCGTTGCATTGGGCGCAGACAGAAATCAAACCCTTAAAGCATTCCAAGAAGCTGAAAAATACAATGGCCCATCAATTATATTTGCTTATGCGCCATGTATAGCTCACGGTATTGATATGAGCAAAACTCAAACCGAACAAAAACGTGCGGTTGAAGCTGGATACTTCCCATTGTACAGATACAACCCGGAAAAAGAACAACCGTTCAGCTGGGATGCAAAAGATCCTAAAGAAAGCTATCAAGACTTCATTAAGTCCGAAGGCAGATATAAATCACTGCTCAAGACAAACCCCGAAGCTGCTCAAGCGCTTTATGATCAAGCTGAACACGACGCTCAAACAAGAATGTCTGTTTATAAAGCAGTGGGCGAATTAATGAAGTAATTTCAAATATACTTCTAATATAAAAAAGGGAATGCCAAAATGAAAACCAAAAAGGCATTCCCTTTTTTAAACCATTTAATTATCTTAAAAATTAGTTAATAGGGGATTAAATTTTTTGCAAATGGCACATAATTTATTAAAATATGAAAATAGTAATTAATATTTTAATAAAAATTTTAAAAATCCTGATTATCCCTTTTATAATATTTCTTATATGGTATATTATCCACATTTCGAATTATACCCACATCAAAGCGGAATTTGACGAACTCACGCCATTTTCAACAAAGATTCCAATATATTTTAAAGGTTTTAAAATCGGAAAAATCACAAAAATCAAACCCAAAGACGATTTTACAAAAACCGTTATGAATATCACTCTTTTTATTCAGGACATTAAATTCCCGAATAATTCCTATCTTCAAATAAGAAGCTACAAGAAAAATTTTATGTACGGAGAGATGATTATTCCGCCCGATGCGTCGGATAAAAAGCTTAAAGACGGCGACACGATTCAAGGCAGAACCAATATGTCTTTTGAAACGATTCTTCAAAGACAAGCCGAAAACGGTTCATTTGACCTGATTATCGTCACTTTAGGCGACATTATGGTAAACATTAACGACAGCGCAAAAGAATTAAATGCTCTTTTAAAAGACGTTCGAATGACTTTTAAAAACAGCGAAAACTATATAACACTATCCACAAGAAATCTCTCTCAGGCAACGGGGCATTTAACAAGAGCATCCGTAAATATTAGTTCAACCGTTGATCAAAAAACACTCGATAGAACGATGAAAAATCTTGAAGGCGCAAGCGAAAACCTCAAAAATTTAACAAAAAATATTGATTGCG
Source organism: Candidatus Gastranaerophilales bacterium (assembly GCA_947624685.1). Taxonomy (GTDB): domain Bacteria; phylum Cyanobacteriota; class Vampirovibrionia; order Gastranaerophilales; family Gastranaerophilaceae; genus RUG14156. The sequence goes on from CANQLJ010000051.1 coordinate 4,735, forward strand.
CAACAAGAAATTTATCTAAAACAATGGATAACGTTGAAAGCATAAGCGAAAATGTCGACGGCATAACGAACAGCGTCAATTGCACGATGAAAGACAGATTCGGCGGAATCAGACTGTTTTTTGGTAAAGCAAGCCAAAATTGCAAATGTAAAAAAGATAAGTAGCGCCCAAATTTAAACAATATTATAAAACGCTATCGATAATGCCACCTAAAAGTAAAACATCATCTTTATATAAAACAACAGATTGCCCGGGGGTAATTGATTTTTGCATATCTTCAAATTCAACTTCGATACTGTCATCATCCAATCTTGTTGCTTTCGCTTTATAAGCAATTGAGTTTGACCTGATTTTTGCCTCGCATTCTATAGTGCCTGAAAAATCAGGAATTGAGACAAAATTTAATTTATTTGCAATGAGCTTATTTTTAAATGTTTCATCTAAAAACCCGACAACCACTTCATTGGTTTGCTTTTTAAGGTCAATTACATATAATGGAGCACTTGCTGAAATTTTAAGCCCTTTTCTTTGACCTATCGTATAATTCCAAATGCCGTTATGAGTCCCTAAAACATTACCTTTGGTATCAACGATATTACCCGCCTTATCTTGAACCTGCAAAAGTTCATTATAATCGCCTTCGAAAAAATCCTGACTATCGGGTTTATCGGCCACATCAAGCCCAAAATCCGCAGCAATTGCCCTGATTTTATCTTTTGTATAATCTCCTAAAGGCAGCATTATATTTTGAAGCTGGTCTTGTTTTAATCTGTATAAGAAATATGACTGGTCTTTTTTGGGGTTAATTCCTTTTTTTAAGATATATCTTTCATTTTGTTTTTCAATTCTTGCGTAATGACCGGTTGCGAATTTATCAAAATCAATTCCGTTTTGGCGCGCAAGAGAAGGCAGAAGCGAAAATTTAATTAACGCATTACACCACACACAAGGATTTGGGGTTCGACCTAACAAATATTCTTCTTTAAAGTTATTTAAAACAATTTTTTCATACTGAGAAGCGCAATCAAAAACATGGTATTGAATACCCAAAGATTGAGCAATTTTTCTTGCTGCATCAATATCTTCTTTTTCATCGGGCCCAAAACAAGCGCCATGGGTGGGTCTTTTTCCCATTTTTTCATATTCAAGTTTTATTTTATCCTGTATTTTTTTATAGACGCCGTCTTTGCCCCAAATTGACATTGTAGCGCCAATAACTTCATACCCTTGCTGTTTTAATAAAAGTGCTGTCACGGTTGAATCCACACCGCCAGATAATCCCACAAGAACTTTCATTTGATTTCCTTAAATTTTAATATTTCAAAGAAAGGATATAATAAAAAAGCGCAATTGTAAATATAAACATAGATTCTATATAAAGCATTTTTCAATTATTTCAATTAATTTTTTGGGGGCTTTATCGATTTGATCATCAATTGAACTTATGATTTTAAATTCGTTTCTATCCAAGCAATTGCAAACAAGATAATTCAATCCTTCGGCAACCACTTCCATCGGATTTATATTTCCTTTGTTATAAACATATTCTCCCAAATATTTTCTTATTATTTCCTTTTCAAAAGGTGTGAATTGTACTTTTTTAATTTTTTTGATATTTGATAAAACTCTGCTTTTGGAATTTAGGTTTCTTGAATAGAGATAATCGGCATGCACTTGGTGCATCCATTCGTGCATAACGGAATTTAAAATGTTGCTTGAAGAAGTGATATTTGCTCTTTTGCAATAATTTGCAACAGTATTATATTGTTTATATGTCAAATTGTCGTTTATAAAAAACAGGCTCTTTTGTCTTTTAATTCCTTCATTTTTGATTATTTTATGAGGAAAAAAAGTGCAAAAATAATTAGGATAAGACCCGTTAAGTTCGATTTTATTATAAACCCTTATTGAAGAAGGTTTTGATAAAAAATTCAAAAAATTGAGTTTTTTGCTTCCGCCAAGCCTGTCTAAGACGTTACTTGAGAGATAATTTAAAAAACCAAGCATTTTGTTTTGGGTAAAATACGCATCAATCCCGAGGTTTTGGGCGAAATATTTTTGAGTATATAAAGATGAATAGTTTTTAAATGTTTCAATATTTTTTGGCGAAATACCGGACTTGAAAGATATTTTGTTTATTTTTTGAGGGTTATTTGTTTTCAGATTAATTTTCATAGCTTATATATAACATACGTAAAAAATAAATTTTGCGCTTTTTACGCTTTTGTTAAATTTTGTAAATTATAAATTATATTTATGTACAATATAAATTAATTGTGATAATATTATGTAAATTATTTATATCTGTGGAGATAATTGCTATGAAAGTTAGGTTAGATAATTTAAGTGCACAAAGCTTGGGCTCAAAAAATTCAAATAAAAAGCTTTTGAACTTTCAATCCTTAAACAAACATCCAAAAAAACCCCGTAATCATCGTTTTAAATCCGAAAGAAACAGTATCGGATACATTTGAAAAACACTATAGCGACGAATTGGATTTTGAAAATCAAGGAGAGGACACTGATTTAGATTTAGATTTAGATTTAGATATTGGGGACGTTATTTTAGGCGGAGCTTTCGGGCATCCTTATTCGGGGCGCCCTGGTGGCTTAAGTGAAGAAGATATAAAAAATTATGAAGAAAATATGACGTTTATTGAGTGGCTTTTTAATCCGGACAGAAAACTCTATAAACGCCCAAAAACCCTCATCGGAAAAATATTTTCCTTGGGCGATAATTCTCAATTTGACGATAAAGTGAGCGAATATCACAAAAAACTTGCTCAAGAGGCGATTGAAAACGCAAAAGGGCTAATCGGCAAAGATAAAAATGTCGATATTGTACTTGGAGATATTAACGGCGACGGAATAGCCGATAAAATAATCGGCGGGATTAATAAAGCAATCGACTTAACGGGGGATGGCAAGGCAGATGCAATAGGAACCTTAATCGATACAACGGGAGACGGCAAAGCGGACTTTATATTAGATACATTAGGCAATTTAACAAAAATCGACGGCGATATAGCAAATATAATAGGCGATTCAAAGCTTACGCTTGACGATTTAAAAGCAATACCGGAAATTATAAGCGCATTATTAGGAAAATAATTGGGGCAGGTAAACTATGAAAGTAAACAGCATTAAAACATCAAAAACTCTGAATTATCAAAATTTCAAAAACAATCGTTATGAGTTATCGGAAAACGGTTATTTTAAACAACCGTCACCAATCTACGATGTTGACAGATTTGACAGTGTCAAACAAAAACAAAATCAAATTTATCAAAATTTAAAAAACGAAGAAGTTTTATATGATATTTATTCAAATAATTATAATAAAATTTCTCAACGTGTTCTTTATAATGAGACAATGATGGAAGAAATATATCAAGATAAGGAATTTTTAGACGCATCAAATAAGGCCTTAAGGAAAGCGATTTTAGACAAATTAGATAATGATGATTTAGATGAAAACGACAGATATGAATTATCATTTTTGTATGAAGTTTTAAAAAACGGTCAAACGGATAATGTTAAAGAAGATAGTTGCAAAGATAATTTAAATATAGTAAAATTTAATAAGCCAAATGCCCAAAGGCAGCTTGCATTTGGCACGATATTTAACTATGGCTTTTTTAACAAACCCAAAACGAGAAGACAAAAAGCGGAAGCAATAGTTAATCGTATGGCAACTGCAGCTGCAGCGGAATCAGCGTTGTTATTGCAAGTGAGTACAACTGCCGAAACCGCGGCACTAACCGCAACGACAATTAGCATGTGTCACAAAATTTGTGCAACATATCAAATGCCGGGCGGCGCCGTAAGTGCTTTAATATCGCAGGTGACAGGAGCAATGGCAGGTAAAACCCTTGCAAGTTGGGCAACAAAATGGTTCCCTGGCGTAGAAAACCTTGCCAATGCGACAATTACATATTCACTTCACCAAGCACAAGGACGTGCTATAATAGAATGGTGCGAACGTCATTTTGATGACCCTGACACTGAAGCTTGGGATGTGGCAGCAAAAGGCATCAGACTATTTGATACAGTAGCAAAAATGGGCCCAAACCCCGTAGATGTACTAGGAGAGGACGGATTTCAATTATGATTAATTCTATTAAAACAAACGACTTAAAAAACTATTCAAGAAAAGTTGCCTTCAAGGCCGACAATAGAAGCGATGATAAAGTTAATGCAAATTATGAATCGCTAAAAAAAGGCTGGTATATGTCCGACAAAGCTCTCGCAACTTCGGGACTGATTGGAATTTTGGCCGGCGGGATTGCAAAAATCGCAAAAAAAGATTTATCCCAATCACTCAATATTGCTACAGTTGCTCTTGTCGCATCTGATTTGGTGCTCTCAATTATAAGTTCAATTTCAGATTCAAAAAAATCAAAACAGTTCTACGATAAATATGAAAAAGAACAAAAATATAATAATTCATTTGATAAATTCATCGGTTCAATTTCAACACCAAGCGCAATTGATTTTGGCGACGAAGAAAAAAATAAAAAATACTACACTTTGACAAAAAATCAAAAAATGAGAGGAAATAAAACAAATATCATTTCTTTGGGCCTTGGCGCGATAGCGGCAGGAACTGCATCAATTGTTTGTGTGGCTAAAAAAGTGCCCGATAAATTTAATAAAATCGTCCCCGCGGCAGCAATTGCAACAATTGTTCCGTTGATTACGGGAGGCATCATAAACATCGCAAAAAATTCTAACGACTATAAAAACCAAGACCAAATTAAATAATTAGCCAAAAACGTCAATACATTTTTTGTAATTTTCCTGTGATATTTATATCAAAAAGGAGAAATTATGAAAAATGTATTGTTTGTTGTGTCATCCTGTTCTAAAAAAGGCAAAAATAAAGATGGGGGCGGATTTTACCTTAGCGAATTAACTCATCCTTATGACGTTTTATCTAAAACGGGCGCAAATTTAATCATCGCTTCCCCAAAAGGTAAAAAAGCGCCCATTGATAAAGAAAGCATTGATTTAAAAGATGAGATAAATAAAAAATATTATAATGACGATAATTTTATAAAATTAATTAATAATACAAAAAAACTTGATGAAATTGACCCTTTTTCATTATCTGCAGTGTTTTTCGCAGGCGGTCACGGGGCGATGTTTGATTTTAGCAGCGATAAAAATATAAAAAATTTAATTAAATCGCTTTTCGATAATAACGGTATAGTGGCAAGCGTCTGCCATGGAGCAAGTGCACTTGTTGATATAAAAATGAATGACGGGTCTTATTTTGTGAAAGGTAAGAACCTGACTTCTTTTACAAACAGTGAAGAAAAAGAAATCAAAATGGAAGATGAAATGCCCTATCTTCTTGAATCAAAACTTGTTGAACAAGGTGCGATATTTAATTCAAAAGAAAATTGGCAGGAAAATGTTGTTGTTGATAATAATTTAATTACGGGTCAAAACCCAAAAAGTGCCAAAAAAGTTGCTCAAGAAATTGTAAAAAAATTATTTAATTAATTGAGCAAAAATTTAAGGAGCGCTTTTAGCATAACATTAGCGCTCCTATAATTATAAATTTTAGTAAAATTAGCCTTTTTGTGCCGTTTCAACAAGAACTTTAAATGCTTCGGGGTCATTAACCGCAAGGTCTGCAAGCATTTTTCTGTTTACTTGAATGTTGGATTTTTTAAGCATATTCATAAATTTTGAATAGCTCAAACCGAGTTCTCTAACTGCCGCGTTGATTCTTATAATCCAAAGCGAGCGCATATTTCTTTTTAGAACACGTCTGTCTCTATATTGATATTTGAGCTTTTTCATTACCGCAATATTTGCGACTTTGAATATTCTGCTTCTTGCGCCCAAAAAGCCTTTAGCTAATTTTAATATTTTTTTATGTCTTTTTCTTAAAACATTACCACGTTTAACTCTCATAGTTCAGCCTTCCTTATCTTGTAAATTTCTTTTTGTAGGGTAATTCTTTTGAAATCATTTTAAGATTTCCTTCAAACACTTCAGTAGTGCCTGAGATTCTGTTTTTTCTGGCCGGACTTTTGTGAGCCAAAAGGTGTCCTTTGCCTGCTTGTTGGCGCAAAACTTTACCTGTTGCGGTAATTTTGTAGCGTTTTGCTGCAGAGCGATGTGTTTTCATTTTCGGCATTTTTTATCTCCTTATTTATGTTTAATCCCTTGTGGCATACCAAAGCCACTTTAGGCTAAGATTATATTATTTTAAACATGTTTTTTTTGCAAGGAAAATTTTATTTTTTAGGAGTTTTATTATATTATCAAATAATCTCGGTGAATTATGAAAATACAACCAATTATATTTAACAAACCATATTATCGTGCAAATAAATTAAGCATCAAAAAAGAGATATTTTTTGCTTCAAAACCGCATGGTAGCGACACTTTTGAGCGCCAAAAGGTTGATAACAACGATATTAATCTATCGAAAGAAAACCTTGATTGCATCCATAATGTACTTTTCTTTCTGAAAAATACGGGCAAAGATTCAATCCATAAAGATGAATTATTAAAAATCTATAATTCGCTTGATTTATTTGACAAAAAAGCGCTAAATAGCTGGGTTAGAGAAATTGACTATCAAAAAATGCTTGATATGGCGCCTGATATAAGAAATTTTGACACGGAAAAAGCAATAAAATTCATCTCTTATCACCATACAAAACCCGCAAAAGCAATAGAAAACGGTTCAATGGAGATAAAAAACTTTAGCCAATATCTGGAAAAAAATTATATTAACGCTGATAAAATGGATGAACTGTTGACCATTTATCCTCAAACATCAAGAAATATAGGTAAAATCCCAAACGCTTGGCTTGATAAAACAAAAAACAGATTAAAAGCGCAAGAAGAAATTTATGATTTAATCAATTTTTTCAACTCAAAAATTCTCTATTGCGAAGATATTCAAAGAGATTTTTATTGTAAAGACTTTGGAAGAACGCTAAGCCAAATCATAAACAAAGATTCCAAAATCTATTTCTATGACAAAGGAAGCTATGGCGAAGTCTTTTTAATCCAAATTGAAAACGGCGGAAAGTATTGTCTTAAGCTTTTTGAACCGACCTTAAAGCGAACGGGTAAATTATATAAATCCCATGGCGCTTCAATCGAGCCGCAAAATGCAATTTTTGTTAATAAACATTCAAAAGACTACGTAAAAATGTATTTTGCAAAAGTTGCTTCAAGAAATCAAAATGACGCCTTTTTGGTAACTCAATTTTTGGATAAAGGAATAATTCCTCAAGATACGGTTGAAGAAAACGATAAAAGATATTTAATTAAATGTGATGATATTTCATTTTTTAAGACCGACCACCACAATATTGTCTGTTCAAAAATTGTCGATTTTGGCGACATAAAAGTTTATGACAGAAAAACTAAAAAACATCTTTAAAAAATTTTTATGCGCTAAAATATAGTTATGATAAAAACTGATATTGATTGGCAAAAAGAAGATTTAGAACACATTTGGCACCCATGTTCTCAAATGAAAGATTATGAACAATTGCCTCCCATTGTAATTGAAAAAGGGCAAGGTATTAATCTTTATGATATAGAAGGAAATTGCTATAAAGATGTTGTAAGCTCCTGGTGGTGCAATCTTTTGGGGCATTGTAATCCTGTTATTTCAAAAAGGCTCAAAGAGCAAGCCGATAAACTTGAACATGTAATTTTCGCTAATTTTTCCCACAAACCCGTAATAGAACTCTGTATGAGGCTAAAAAAGCTCTTGCCAAAGGATTTAGAAAAATTCAATTTTTCCGATAACGGCTCAAGCTCAATTGAAATGGCAATGAAAATGAGCTTTCAATATTTTCAACAAACAGGCCACCCCAACAAAACCCGTTTTATGGCACTAAGTGACGCATATCACGGCGAAACGCTTGCAGCGCTATCAGCCGGAGATTGTGATTTATATTCAAAAATATATAAACCGATTTTAATGGATATAATAAGGATTCAAGCGCCCGATTGCTTTAGATGTCCTTATAATAAAACAAGAGACAACTGCGATTGCGAGTGTTTTTGTGATTGCGCTAAACAATTTGAAAAATACGCTTCTCAAACCTGTGCAATTCTTGTTGAACCCCTGCTTCAAGGAAGTGCGGGGATGAAAATATATCCGCCACTTTATTTAAAAAAATTAAGAAAACTCTGTGATAAATATAATGTCCATCTAATAACCGATGAAATTGCAACGGGATTTTATAGAACGGGAAAAATGTTTGCTCAAGACCACGCCGATATAACAAGCGACATTATGTGTATATCAAAAGGCCTCACGGGAGGCTATATGCCAATGGCAGCTGCTATTTGTACAAATAAGATATATGAAGCTTTTTATGATGATTATAATTCCCATAAAGCTTTTATGCACTCTCACACATATTCGGGTAACCCGCTTGGGGCATCTTG
>CANQLJ010000052.1 GCA_947624685.1 Candidatus Gastranaerophilales bacterium
AGATAAAAAAATCAAAGCAACCGGCTACAACGGCACCCCCTCAAAAGTCGTCTCCTGTATGGAATTAGGCGAATGCTACAGAATAAAAAACAACATTAAATCAGGCACCTGCTATGAAACATGCAGAAGCATTCACGCCGAACAAAATGCAATAATTCAAGCCGGCCAAGACAGATGCAAAGATTCATCAATGTACATTTTTGGCCATAACTTCATCTGTATTTTGTGCAAAAGATTCATCGTTCAATCCGGCATCCAAACGATATACCTCAAAAAAGACGACAACAGCCAAATCGAAAAAATAAGCGTCGAAGAAATTAAACAAGAATTATCTAATGATATTTTGGTTAATGTCTGATTAAACTTTTGCGCGATGGAGTAAATTTTTTTTGAAAATAGAATGGATTTTATGAGAACAAAAATTATTTTAAGTTTGATATTATTTTTTCTTTTGTCCCTGCCTTTTTTATTTTTTCAAAAAGCAAAGGCGGAACCTAACTATAGCTATAAAATCTATACCCCGGACAACTATTCGGGCGTTGAAAAAAATGTCCAAAGCGCTTCAAAAGGTTCTCAAATTATCTTCATTGTTGATTTTTCAAATTCGATGAATGAAACAATAGATGGTATCTCAAAAGTCGATATGGCAAGAAACACTCTAGCACAGATTCTTCCTAAGATTCCGCCGGACGTTAAAGTGGGTTTAAGAGTATACGGTCATAAATCAGGTTTTACTTATCTTCAAGGATGCCAAGCGTCAAAGCTCACCGTACCTTTGGGCTTTAATAACTATCAATCCATTATGGGAAGCTTATATGCAACAAGTGCTGTCGGCTGGACGCCTATAACATATTCTCTTAAACAAGCGGTAAATAGCGATTTTTTAGGTACAACGGGTAAAAAACACATAATATTATTGACTGATGGCGGAGAAAATTGTGACGAGAGCCCCTGCACCTATGTAATTAATTTAATGAAGACCACAAACGACGTCACAATCGATGTTATCGCTTTTGATATACATGATGTTGAAGCGAACAATCAATTAAAATGTACGGCGTTAATGACAAGCGGAAAATTTTTAAGCGCAGATTCCCAAGACAGTCTTTTAAATTCGCTTTTTGAAACAACGGGTGTTACAAAAGACGTCCGCGCAACAATCAAATTCCCGGCGTATTAATTTAAAATGCTTTTTTCGCGATATTTATTCTTTTGCGCTTATTGGTTTTTTAAAATCGTCGGGGCGCAGATTTATAAAGGCAAGCAGCATATTATACACAATCCCTAATTGCTTATCCGTCATTGTATTTAGCAATTTATTAATTTCAGAAACTCTGTTTGCTTCGGGGAGATTGTTGTCAAATAAAAATAGCTGATATGGCTCTATATCAAGGACTTTGCAGAGTTTTTTAAATTTAGCAAAACTGATGGAATTTTTGCCTATTTCGATATATGAAAGAGTATTTCGCTCACAGCCGATTTTTTCAGCTAATTCTTCCTGGCTTAATCGAGCCAGATTTCTAAAATATTTTATTCTTTCGCCAAATTTGACATTAAATTCATCTCTCATATTAGAATTATGAGCCATATTTCATACCGCTTCCATAAAAACTTATTCCACCGTATTATATATCCTATCTCCCGCGTCACCGAGCCCCGGGAGGATGTAGCCCTTTTCGTTTAATCTTTCATCTTTTGCACAGGTGACGATTCTTACTTTCGGGTATTTTTTAGATAATTTTTCAAGCCCCAAAGGAGAAGATATTAAACTTACAAAAGTGATATTTTCTTCTAAAACACCTTTTGAAATGAAGTTTTTAACGGCGTCAATTGCACTGTTTCCGGTGGCAAGCATCGGGTCAAGTATTAGCACAAAGACATCTTTTTTATTTGGTTTAATTTGTTTTCTTTTGTCATAATACCAAACGGGTTCAAGTGTTTGCTCATCTCGATACATCCCTATATGATGAACATTTGCAAAAGGCAAAAGCTCTTGCGCCACTTCGCAAAAAATCATGCCCGCTCTTAAAATCGGGGCGATTATCAATTGCGCTTGTTCATTAAAGCAATCACATATCGTTTTTTGAAGCGGAGTTGTGACTTCTTTTTTGACGACAGGGAGGTTTTTTGTCGCTTCAAAAATAAGCGCGTAGGTGATTCTTTTTAGTGCATTTTTAAATTTTTCACAATCGGAATCTTTGTCTCTGATGATTGAAAGATTGTGATTAATCAAAGGGTGGTTTAAAATTGTTATTTTATCTGTTTGAACTTCCATTTTGTTCCTTTTATTGATTATTTATATGTATCTTTGTTTTTTAATATTTTAAATGTTTCATCCGTTATTTTAATTGCATTGTCGCAATTATAGCCTTTGTTAATTAAATCATCGCAAAAAGCGAGATAATTTTCAACAAAACAAGGGTCGTTTTTTAAAATCTGTGTCGATTGTTCGATTGTGTTTGCTATATTTTTATCTTGCGTTTTTATAATCCAGACACTATTTTCTTCAATACCTTTGCACATTTTTTGGGCATCATTTTTTTCAGCACAATTATTCGTGTCAAATTCGCGCGAATATGAAGTATTATTATCTTTTATCATATCTTTGTCCATTAATCTCTCCAATTGATTGATTAAACAAAAAATGTGCGTGTGTTTCATCTTTTAAAAAAGTCTGCTGTTTTAGATAAAACATGAAATAAATTTTTTTTGCTACTTAATTTGAAATAATTCTACCAACTTTTTGTTAATTTTTTTGTATTTTAACTTTTATTGAAAAATTTTGCAACGGATAATATATAGAAAAAAGGATAATTTATAATTTAATTTTTTATGCGTATAATATTTTGTAGTTAAAGAGGAAAAATATATGAAAAATTGGATTATTATACTTTTAATTTTCGTTCTGCCGTTGGGTTTATACGCTTATCTTGACGCTAATGCTCAAAGTAACAAGATTTGTAAAGTTATGGGAAGCGAACAGGTTAAAAACCCAAAAGCAAAAATAATAAAATTCTATTCTCCGATGTGCTCCGAATGTAAAGACGCATCAGTCGAACTTGAAAAAGCTATGACAAACTATAATGACACTGTTTTAGTCGAAGAAATAAATGTCGTTGATAATGATAAGACAAACGCTAAATACAATAAATCCGCAATCAAAAAATTCGATGTAACTCTGGTTCCCACTATTGTCATCTTAGATAAAGAAGGAAATATAATAAAGAAAAACGAAGGATTAATGAAATCCGACGAAATTATAGAAGTTTTGGCAAAGGTAAAATAAAATGCTTCAAAATCTGACTTCCAACCTAGTCCAATATATGCAAAACGGCGAATTTTCGTTCTTGTTTTTGTTAATATCATTTTTAGGCGGGATATTAGCTTCCATCTCACCCTGTTCGCTTGGCGTTTTGCCTTTGATAATCGGCTATGTCGGAGGTTATGGTGATAAGGATAAATTTAAAACATTTTTGCAGCTGAGCTCTTTTGTGTTGGGCTTGGCTGCGATTTTAACAATAATAGGAGTGATTTGCGCCCTCACGGGAAGCGTCTTTGTGGCATTCGGGGGAATTTATTGGATACTTATTTTAGCTTCTTTAATAATGATTCTGGGGTTAAATCTTTTGGGTGTAATTGATATAAATTTTTCTCCGATTGTAAAAAGATTCCCCAAAGGCAATTCCACAAGCTTATTTATCTATCCTTTTTTAATAGGGGTTTTATTTGCCTTCGCTTCAAGCCCCTGTTCGACTCCGATATTAGCCGGAATAATGAGCTTTGCGACATTGAGCAAAAATATCTTAATTGCTTCATCAATGCTTCTTGCTTTTTCTTTGGGCCAAGGAGTGATTGTGATTCTGGCCGGAGTTTTCACGTCATTTTTAAAAGGATTGAGGAATTTTTCTTCCGTAAGCGAAATTTTACTTAAAATCTCAGGGGTGTTGTTGATAATAGGCGCATTATTAATTTATTTTAAAGCTTTTTCAAAATTTCTATAAGTTTTATGAAGTTAAATTGTGTTTAAAAATCCCCCGTATTAAAATAGTATAAGTAACTTTTGAATATTTACAATTTTTTAAAGGAAAAGACAATGTGCGGAATTATAGGTTATATCGGAAATAAGCAAGCAAGCGATATTTTAATATCAGGTTTATCTCATCTTGAATATCGAGGCTACGACTCATCAGGAATCGCTTTGATGCATGACAATAAAACTGAAATTTTTAAAGCGCAAGGAAAATTGATTAATTTAATTGAAATATTAAATTCCGCACTGCCGACATATAAAGCTTCTCATCTCGGTATCGGACACATCCGCTGGGCAACGCACGGCCTTCCCACGACCGCAAACGCCCATCCTCACACTTGCACATGCAAAAAATTGACCCTTGTTCATAACGGAATTATTGAAAACTATAAAGAATTAAAAGAAGAGCTCATTCAAAATCAAAAAAACACGGTTTTTCGCTCTCAAACGGATACGGAAATTGCGGCACATTTAATAGCTTATGAATACGGAAAAACAAAAAACCTTTTAAAAGCAATGCAAAACGCAGTTAAAAAAATCAAAGGAGCTTTTGCTTTTTGTGCAATACATAACGATGAACCCGATAAAATCGTCGTTGCAAAAAGAAACGCACCCTTAGTTATCGGCTTAGGCGAGGGCGAAAACTTTGTCGCTTCCGACATTCCCGCTATAATTGAATACACCAAAAAAGCAATCTACCTTTGCGACTATCAAGTGGGTGTAATTACAAAAGATGACGTTAAAATCTATGATGAAAATGATGTTTTGGTTCAAAACAAAATTGAATATTTGCCCTTTGAAGCGATGGCAATATCAAAAATGGGCTATAAACACTTTATGCTAAAAGAAATCCACGAACAAGGAGACGTGGTTCGAAACGTTTTATCCTCAAAAATCCTAAGTCCCGTAGAAAAAATAAAACTTGAAGAATTTAAGCTCGATAAAGCAAAAATCAAAAATATCAAAAGAATTCAAATCATTGCCTGCGGAACAAGCTTGCATGCCGGGCTTGTGGGTAAATATATCCTGGAAAAATTCGCTAAAATCCCAACCGATGTTGAATCATCAAGCGAATATATCTATAGAGACACTATAGCGGACGAAAACACTCTTGTAATAGGAATATCACAATCGGGCGAAACTGCCGATACAATTAGCGCCATAAAACAAGTTAAAAAAGAAAATTCTCACGTTATAATTATCACAAACAGAGCCGATTCAACGATGGCAAGATTAGCTGACAGCTTAATGCCCGTTAATGCAGGGATTGAAGTCTCGGTTGCCGCGACAAAATCATATATGGCGCAATTAATGTCATTATATATCTTAGCAATTTATCTTTATGAACAAAAGGGGCTTAATGACTATGACGGGGAAATAATTAATCTGAAACAAGAATTAATCGAATTACCCAATAAAATTGAAACGCTTCTTGAAAACGTTTCCGATATTAAAGAAGTGGCAAGAAAATATGCAAACTATAAAGATTTTATTTTTATTGCAAGAGGGATAAATTATCCGACAGCCTTAGAAGGCGCTTTGAAGCTTAAAGAAATAAGCTATATTAACGCAACGGGCTATAGCGCGGGAGAATTAAAACATGGGCCGATTGCGATGCTGGATGAGAACATGCCGGTTTTAGCTTTGCTTAATAAAGGCATTGTTTATGATAAAGTTTTATCTAATTGCGAAGAAGCGCGCGCAAGACAGGCAAAATTAATTGCCGTTACAAATTATGTATCAAAAAAAGACGAAGGATTATTTAATGACATAATCTTGATTCCTTCGGTATCTGATACTCTAAGCCCTGCAGTAAACATAGTAGTCTTGCAGCTTTTAGCGTATTATATATCGGAATTTTTGGGAAAAGACGTGGATCAACCCAGAAATCTTGCAAAATCCGTCACAGTCGAATAAAAAATTAAAAATGTCACAAATTTTTTTTCATATAAATAGAGGATTTATTATAACATATCTTCAATCATAATTTAGGAAAATTGATAACGTTAAAGAAAATTTTCCCCATATTCGCTATCGATTAAATTATAGTTGATTAGTTTCCCCTTGAAAGAAAAAGACATTCAGATTATGACAAATTCTCAAGAAACATTACAAAAAGCGACTCTTGCTCATCAAAGATACCTTTTGAAATCGAGCAATGAAGATTTAACCTCGGCAATTAACGGATATATTGAAACAATCAAAGAAGATCCCCAAACGACAAGCGCGTATTACCGTCTTGCAACACTATTGCACAAAAACGGACAAATCGGGCTTGAAAATGCCATAACTCAATGCGAAAGAGCGGTCGAGCTGGATGAAAACGACGCAAACGCTCATATGTATCTCGGGTATTTTTTGTCATTGGATAAACAATTTGAAAGAGCAAAATCGGAATTTATTAAAGCAATAAAACTAAAACCCTCAACCTCTCGAACAAGACTGGTTTTAGCTTTAACGTGTTTAGAAAAAATTAAAAATTCAAATTGCAAAAAAACAATCAACGATTACACAAACGCTCTATATTACGGCATCACCGGAGGCGTGATGACACTATTTGATAAAGCCAGCATCAAAATGGCTTATCAAAATATCGTTGATGATATTAATTTCATAAAATATAAAACAATCGGCGAATTTTTTGAAAAAATTAACTCTCAAAAAAAAGCTTATAATACATATCTAAACGCTGTCGATAATTCGAAGAAATCCATCTCGCTATATGAAGCGATGGCTCGAATTGCGATTAAGAAAAACAGATATGACATTGCTTTTGATTGTTTGAATAATGTTGTGATTTTATCAAACAATGATGCAATGAAAGTCGTGAATGCGATAGAATTTGTTGAAAAATATCAACAGGATAAAATCAATGTTTTAATTGATTATTACACGATTTTAGCTAATAAATATCCTGAATTTTCAAAATGTTATTATGAACTTGGGCATTTATATCTTAAAAAAGACGAAAAAATCAATGCCCTTTCGGCTTTTAAGCTTGCGCTTAAATATGACGAGCAAAATCCTTACTATCAAAATTCTCTTGCTTATGCTTATGTTCAATTGGAACAGTATGATAGTGCCATTGAATTATATAAAAAAGCGCTTGAAAAAAACCCCAACGACGAATGGTCGGCAGTGGTCGCACAGGCTTTGGCTGCGATTTATCACCAGGTCAAAGGAAATTCCGAAGCCGCAATATCGATGCTTGAAAACAGCCTTCTTTTAACTAAAAACAAAGCTCAAATTTATGAAGCAATCGCAGACATTTATTATGACAATGAAAACCTCGATTGCGCGATAGAATACTATCAATACGCCCTTAAAGAGGACTTTGAAAACCCCAAAATCCACTCACGTCTTGCGATGGCATATTGGGAAAAAGATTGCATCGAAAAAGCAATCATATTCTACTCTAAAGCGCTTGAATTGGATTCGACTTATGATATTGCCTATAATAACCTTGGTGTAGTGTTTTTAGACGGCCTTGGCGATGCTAATCGCGCTATGGAATATTTTAAAAACGCAATTGAAATCAATCCTAATTACGTCTTAGCGAATTTCAACCTTGCAAGATGCCATGAGATGTTAAACGAAAAGATAATTGCCGCAAAACAATATCAAAAAGCGCTCAATATCAACAACGTCAATAATGAAATGGATTCAAAAATAATCGAAGAAAGACTCTATAAACTTTTTGAAACATAAAAAAACAAAATTATAAAAAATTGCGGAAAAATTACAAAAAAATTATAAATAACTTGGCGGCCATCAAAAAAATAAAAATCAAATATGATTAGAAAAATAAAAAAAATATTTCAAACAACGATTGCAAAAGTCATAAGCGCATCGCTTATTGTGGCATTTGTGCTGTCGTTTTTTTTCTTTTTTGATTTTTATCAAAGGCAAATAAATAAAGTTCGAGGCTTCTGGTGGATTCATAAAGGCGACAAGGCATTTAAAACCCACAATCTTCAAAGTGCGATTGATTGCTATGAATACGGCGTCAAGCTCCACCCCAAGCACTATCGTGCGATGTATAATCTTGCAAACATCTATGTTGTCTATGAAGATTATTATTCCGCTTTAAGAAACTATGAAAAAGCGCTTTTGGTGCGCCCCGATTATGAAGTTGCAAGAATAGATTATGCTATAATTCTATCCGAAACTTTTAAAAACGACGAAGCAATCGAGCAATATAAAAAAGTCATCTCTAATCGTCCGAAATTCATTAAAATCCCCTTTTTAGTCGACAGCAAAAAGTCTTATATCCACAATCAAGGCGTCGCATATTATAACATGGGGCTTGCATATCGCGCAAAATCAATGCTTGCGGGGCTTGATAATAATGATAGAAAAAAATATCTTCAAAATGCGTCAGATTCTTATGAACAGGCGGTTGAAATTTTAAAATCATATAATTCAAATTATAACTTGGGGCTCATCCACCAGCTTCTTAAAAACACATCTCAGGCGGGTTATTATTATTGTAAGGCAATTGAGCTTGAACCGATGGAATATGAGGCGCATTTTAATTTGGCGGTTTTGTTAAATGATATGAAAGATTACACAAATTCCGCTTCGGAATTTAAAAAAGCGGGTTTGCTTTTAGATTCCAAAGGAGACAGCGCAAAGACACGATATATCTATGATGTTTTAAGCGAAGTTAATCAAAAGATTGCAATATCGCAAAATAAAGATTATTTTGATAAAATAAAACAAGATGATGACACTAATTTATCTCAATATAAAGCCGGAAAATTAGTCATAAACCTTGAAGCAAAAGACAAAAAGCACGATGAATTTATAAAAAGTTTTAAAAATTGCGAAGGCAGGGAAAATTTCATATTGCAAAAGGAATAATTAGGGAGATAAAGGGAAAATGGAATTTCAAAAGCTATATGATTTTACATATTCATTAACAAAATTATACGAAAAAGCTTCCGACAGAACTTCTTTTGTTGAAGGCATCAAAAGCGCTTTTTCGCTGTTTTTTGCGATAAATGAAATTAAAATCTATTTGCTTGATGAATATTCTTTTTTGCTGAAAGATTTTACAAAGCCTTGGGAAAACTTGCTTGATGATGATTTTACAAACGAAATTAAAAAATATTATGACGATTTTCTGTTCAAAAAAAGCAAGTATATCGCGCTTGATAATATCTTATATTTTCCGATTGTCTACAAAAATAAGACTCTGGGCTTAATTAAAATTAAAGCGGTTGAAAAAATTAATGAAAATAACGATTTTTTCAAGATTTTCCCTCTCATAAGCGCTCAAATATCAATGTATATCGTGCAATTGAAAAATAACGAACAGATTAAAATAAGTTCAAAATTTCACCAAACAATCAGAAACATCGCCCAAATCACCCAAACGCAATATGAACTTGACTATATTTTGCCGATATTGGGCGAAATGATAGACGGATTTATCCAAGAACACCTCATTTATATCTTCATCAAAAACAAAAACAAGAAATATAAGCTCATTTGGCCAAAAAAATGTTTCGACAACAAAATCTATGATTATCTTGAAGAAATCACCCCAAAATCGTCTGTAATCATTAAAGAAGAAGGAAAAATGGGGATATTCCCTCTTATAGTCGACCTTAAAACCTATGGCGCAATTGTTGCATATAACCATTTCGATAAAATTAACGATAAAGAGCTTGAATACCTGAAAGAAATTAAATCTCAAGCGCAAATTACTCTAACAAGCGCAAAATCCTATGTCGAAATCCTAAAAAACGCGACAATGGACGCTCTTACCGGCTATAACAACAGAAATCAGTTTGAAAAAAGATTAAAAGAAACAACTTCGACCGCAAAAAGGCAAAATCAGCCCCTGTGCTGCATTATGTCGGATATTGATTATTTTAAAAAAGTAAATGACACCTATGGCCATGCCGTGGGCGATTGCGTCTTAAAAAATGTCGCAAAGACGATTAAAAAAGAACTGAGAGAATACGACATCCCCTCAAGATACGGCGGAGAAGAGTTTGTCTTTCTTTTGCCTCAAACAAACATCGAAGAAGCAAAAATCGTCGCTCAAAGGCTTCGAAGCGCCGTGGAATCAAAAAAAATCAATATCGAAGAATATAATATCAAAGACACAAAAGAAATCTCCGTCACAATTTCAATCGGCGTGAGCGAATTTGACAAAAACGAAAAAGATTATGAAATGCTCTATAAAAAGGCCGATAGCGCGCTATATGAGGCAAAAGAATCGGGAAGAAACAGAGTTGTTGT
Source organism: Candidatus Gastranaerophilales bacterium (assembly GCA_947624685.1). Taxonomy (GTDB): domain Bacteria; phylum Cyanobacteriota; class Vampirovibrionia; order Gastranaerophilales; family Gastranaerophilaceae; genus RUG14156. Next base: position 10,283 of record CANQLJ010000052.1, read on the forward strand.
GAAAAATTAAAAGCAATATGATTTTGATGTGCTAATGGTGCAATAGACAAAAAAAGGGGGGGATAGGCTCGAAAAAGCCCTCGTTATTAAAAAATAAACTTTGAAAAAAGGTACAAAAACACAAAAGAAAAAAAAGGTGGGGTCGGCGGGGGCGGTTTTAAAACCTCGAAGGGACGCAAAAATCCAAAGATAAAAAAAATAAAGGTCGGCGGGGCGGCGAGACCGGCTCCAAGCTGATTTCAAGCAAAATAAAGCCCTTTTGAAATTGCTCTCAAAAGGGGAAAATTCGGATTTTTAAATTGTTGCCTCTTTTACAAGGTTCCTCGTGCTTTTTATTTTTTACTTCTCTCATATATATAAAGTATATTTTGTTTATAAAATTGCTAAATAACATTTCAATTCTTGTTAAATATGGAGTATTTTATTAATATATCTTAATAAAAATCGCCAAAATCCTTACGTGGCTTCAAATTCTGTTTGTTAAGAAATATTACAAAAGGGGGCATAAAATAAACTTTGTCTTAACAATTCTTCATAAACCTCTTGAAAAAGAAAAAACAAGGTGATATATTAAGTATATACAAAAGATATACGTCAAGAAAAGTTGTTAGTAATTAAAGTGTTTAAAGGGGCATTTATTATGAAAAATTTGAAGTGTTTTAATGTTTCATACGCCGATATTGAAAATGAACCAAATGAAAAAGAATTAATCCAAAGGGCACACCAAGGCGACGTTTGGGCAAGAAACAAGATGATTGAAATTAATATGCCGCTTGTGAAAAAAATCGCATCGAAATTAATTCAAAAAACGACCCTTACAAGAAGCGATTTAATCCAAGAAGGAATCTTCGGGCTCATTAGCGCCATAGAAAAATTTGACCTTTCGATAAATGCCAAATTTACAACTTATGCGGCTTTTTGGGTCAAACAGGCAATGTTCAAGGCAATTTCCGAACAATCGTATGCATATAATATTCCCGTTTATATTCAAGAAACGGTCTCAAGATACAATAAAACCAAACAAGAAATGGAACAAAAGCAAAATAATCAGGTAAAACCCGCTGATGTTGCAAAAAAAATGAATATGCCCAAAGAAAAAATCGACACGTTTTTAAATTGCTTCAATCGCGCGCTATCAATTGAACAAGGGGTTTTAATGAGCGAAAACAAGGAATTAACCTTGGCTGAAATTATCGAAGACGAAAAACAAAACGTCGAAAAATCGGTCTTAGATAATGAATTGAAAGCGCAAATTAAAAACGCTCTTGAAAATCTGAAAGAAAAAGAAAGAAACGTGATAATTTTAAGATTCGGGTTTTATGACAAAGACAAGCAAACGCTCGAAGAAATAGGCAATTCCTACGGCGTTACAAAAGAATGCATCAGACAAATTGAAAAAAGGGCGCTGAATAAAATTGCAAAAGATTTAAAAATCTGAAAAGTTAAGAATTGAAAAAATAAAAATTTTTAAAATCGAAAACAAAAAGCGGCAAGTTGTGAAAATTTATCTTGCCGCTTTTAAATTTATAGATTAAGCAAAAACACTTATTCTTTTGTATATTCCGCATCAATTACATCATCATCTTTTTTATCATTGTTTGCTTGAGATGAATTGTTTTGTTGAGCGTCGCCCGTTGCTTGGCCTTGGGCGCTTTCTTGTTGAACTTGTTGATAAGCTGCTTGAGAAATTGCATACATCGTTTGTTGAAGTTCTTCGGATAATTTCTTTAATTCATCGTGCGATTTATTTTCATCAAGCGCTTTTTTAAGAGCGTCTTTTTGTTCTTCAAGTTTCTTTTTATTGTCGTCACTTATTTTGCCTTCGAAGTCTTTGACGATTCTGTCCGCTGCGCCGATTAGGGATTGAGCGTTGTTTTTGACTTCCGCTTCTTCTTTTTTCTTTTTGTCGGCTTCGGCGTTAGATTCAGCTTCTTTAACCATTCTGTCTATATCTTGTTCAGAGAGGTTTGATGAATTTGTGATTGTGATTTTTTGTTCTTTGTTTGTTGCTTTATCTTTAGCGGTAACGTTTACGATACCGTTTGCGTCAATATCAAATGTAACTTCGATTTGGGGCATGCCTTTCATAGCGGGCGGTATAC
>CANQLJ010000053.1 GCA_947624685.1 Candidatus Gastranaerophilales bacterium
ATAATCCCGAGCTTATCACGCCCGACAGCCCGACACAAAGAGTGGGCGGAATAAGCGAAAAATTTAACCAAGTTCCTCACAAAAACAGGCTCTACAGCCTTGATAATTCAAACGGAAACGAGGAATTAAGGCAATGGTATAATAGAGTTTTAAAAGAAGTGGGTGACACAAAATCTTCTCAGATGAGCCTTTTGGGGTCAAATTATGATGATATTGAGCTTGTAGCCGAACTTAAAATAGATGGGCTTGCGGTTAGTCTAACATATGAAAAAGGGGTGTTTGTTCAAGGTCTGACCCGAGGGGACGGAGTTATAGGAGAAGATATAACAAACAATTTAAAAACCATTAAAGCAATTCCCCTAAGGCTTTTTGAAGACGTTGATGTCGAAGTTCGAGGCGAAATTTATATGCCCATAACTTCATTTGACAAATTAAACGACTATCAAATTAAAAACAATCAAAAAACATTTGCTAACCCAAGAAACGCTGCCGCGGGGTCGTTGAGGCAATTAGATTCGACAATTACTGCAAAACGTGATTTATCGATATTTATTTATACGGCGATATTTGATAAAAATCAAAAAATCTTCTCCCATAGCGACGCTATGGATAGATGCAAGGCGCTTGGGTTTAGAGTTAATAACTATAAAAAATGTAGAAATATCGATGAAGCGATTAATTTTTGCGAAGATATGAAAGAAAAAAGAAAAGCTCTTAATTACGCAACAGATGGCGTTGTTATAAAAGTTAATTCAATTCCTAAACAAAATGAATTGGGCTTCACCTCTCGCGCTCCAAAATGGGCAACGGCGTTTAAATTCCCGCCTGAAGAAGTATGGTCAAAGTTGCTTGATGTAGAGTTTTCGATAGGCCGAACAGGTGTAGTAACACCCGTTGCAATATTAAAACCTGTTAATTTATCAGGAAGCGTTGTAAGCCGAGCTTCAATGTATAATTTTGATGAGATTCAAAGGCTCAATATTTCCCTAAATGACGAAGTATTAATCAAAAAGGCCGCCGAAATCATTCCAAAAGTCGTTAAAGCAAGAAAAACCGATGAATCAAAACCCCTGATACTTCCCGATAGCTGTCCTTTTTGCGGTTCAAAATTAATTGAAATTGAAGGAGAAGTCGGAAGATATTGCCCAAACAAAGACGATTGCCCCGCTCAAATCAGAGGCCGGCTTGAATATTTCGTTTCAAAAGCCGCAATGGATATTGATGGCTTTGGAGATGGTGTAATATTAAAATTAATTGAAAAAAATTACATAAAAAACTATGATGATTTTTATAAAATTACTTATGATATGCTCTATTCTCTTAATTTAATTAAAGATAAAAGCGCTAATAACTTATTAAACGCAATTGAAAAATCAAAAGATGTTACGTTATCAAAATTCATTAATGCTTTAGGAATTAGATTCATCGGCAAAGAAACAAGCGATATTTTAGCTCAAAACTTCCCCGACATCGAAGCTATAAAAAGAGCGGATTATGAAACACTTTCTCAAATTGAAGGTGTTGGAGAAAAGATGGCAAAAAGTATTGTTGAATATTTTTCAAACGAAAAAAATATCAAAGTAATTGATAATATGATAGCGCTTGGCGTTAAAATCACAAATAAATATAGAAACGCGGATATTTTAAGACTCAAAGGCCAAAGCTTCGTTATAACAGGGACACTTGAGACGATGTCAAGAGAAAATGCGCAAATGAAATTAAAAGAATTGGGAGCAAAAACTCCAAACAGCGTTTCAAAAAACACAACTTTTGTGGTTATCGGCGCAAACCCGGGTTCAAAAGCAACTAAAGCAAACGAGCTTGGTATAAAAATATTATCGGAAGTTGAATTAATTAAAATTATTGAAGGAGAAGGGGTATGAAAAAAAATTTAGCTATAGTTTTATTGTCTTTAACGCTATTTATGCCGGCATTAGCTATTGAACCACAAGTAACGGAATCAACAATATCAACGGATTATTCAATGAACTTCGAAATTGCCCCCGATACGGTAAAAATAAAGATGTACGTTGAAAACTCCGGAACCAATTTAAAAGAACTAAAAGAAAAAAATGACAAAATTGTCTCTGACGCTCAAAATAAAATTAAAGCAAAATTGAGCGCTAATGAATCAATAAAAACAATAGCTTTTAGCGTTAATAACGTTTATTCATATAAAGATAAAGTTAGGATTTTTCAAAAATATGAAGTTAAAAACGGCTTTGAAGTAAAATTAAAAGATTTATCAAAAATATCTGAAATTATACAAATCGCAATGGATTCGGGCGTAAAAAACATAGGCCAGCTTAATTTCAGCGTTGAAAACGGTGAAAATATTTGTAATGACCTAATGTCAAAAGCAACCAAAAGCGCTAAAAACAGAGCTCAAATTATCGCTCAAGCAGCAGGTGTTCAACTTGATAAACCAAAATCAATAAATCCATATTGCTCGCTAAGCAATAACTTTGTTCAACCCAGATACTTAAATTCAAGCGCAAAAGCGTCTTTTGGTGCAATGGATATGGCAGCTCCGGAAAGTGTCGTAGAATCAATCGAACCCGGGTCAGTAAATGTTCGAGCAAGTGTTAATATGACTTATTATTTAAAATAGTACTTGCAATTTAAAATAAAAGATGCTATTTTATATATGTTAGCACTGGATGGATTAACCGTTCTTTGGTTTTTAATTTTTGTGCTTTTTATATTTATAGCAAATCTCTCTAGGAAATTCGTGAAGTACGTTTTTAACAATAAATTTTTAAAAGATAATTCAAAGCCGGGTTCATATCGACGAGGCTACGAGACCTTTCAAAAAGATATGGTCTATGACTTAAAATTTAACGAAAATATCGTTAGGGCAAAAGTCAAAGGCAATTACAAAGAATACTATGAAACAGGGATTAAATTTACCAAATCGGCTGTTAAACCCTCCTGCAATTGTCCGCTTGAAGAACCGTGGTGCAAACACACAATAGCACTAGGGTTTGCGACATTAAAAAATCATTTTTTCGAAGAATTTTTATATGAAAAAATGAATATAGAGCCCGAGTTGGACGAAAATTTCCCGATGAACGAAAACCCCATGGGAGATTTTATTTTCCACTTTAACCCAAAAAGAAGGCAGAATTTCTTTTCGATTCTTGTAATGAACCGTCATACAAAAAAGGTTATTCGTGATTTAGAAGCGGTTTTCAAACAAATCATCACAAAACAAAAAGAAGATGAAAATTTTGAATTAAACAACTCCCAAAAGCTTGAAGTAGTGATGTTTAAAATGCTTTTAAGCCAATCGAGACTTGATAAAAAATCGGGTTGGTATGATATTCAAATTAATAAATTCGATGAATTTTTTAAGATGCTATCTAAAGTTGATGACGTAATTGACGCTAAAACACACCAGAAAATCCGCTTCAGTGACAAAATTTGGAATCTTTGCTTAGATGTTAATGTTTCTTATGTCGGAAATGTTTTATTAAGCTTATATTGGAAAAGAAATGATATAGATGAGATTTATCCTTTTGAAGATGTAAGGTATTTTTCAAGACAATTAAAATGGGGAAGATATAAAGACCTTATTTTCCCTCTTGATACGCAAGTGAGCGTCGTTCCTCAAAACCTCACTAAAGCAAGCTTTTGCGATATTAAAGACGCCGATGGCGGAAAATTTATCTATGAAGATTTGCCAAAATTAAAAGAAGTCATGACCGTTAATATGTCAAAAGAGCTTGAGAAGTTGACTTTTGAAAAACGTCCGCCAAAATGCGTGGTAGAGCTTGGTGTGGATTATGATCAATCCTTAAAAGCATCATTGGAATTTGAATATGACGGAGTTAAGGTTCCCTATCAAAAACAATATAAAAGCCCTTATGTAACTATTAAAGACCCCAAAAAGGATTTATTATATTGGATAAAAAGGGATATGGATTTTGAACAAAGAGCCTATCAAATGCTTTTGGCTTGCCGGTTTGCTCCCGTTCAATCAAATAACTTGGCGCTTGATAAAGAATATGCGATTGATTTTTATAATTACTATATTTCAAAAGCGGGCGACGGCTGGCAATTTATCGAAAAAGACGATTTATCGTTCTATAAATTAAACAAAAAAGGACTTAAATTAATCGCCGACATTGATTTTTCAACCGATAGCACCGATAAATTTGAAATACAGTTAAAAGGGCTGGCTGATGAAAAAGAAGTCGATTTTGAAAAAATAATCGATTTAACTTATGAAGGCGCAAAATACTATAACATCCCTTCAGGCGGCCAAGTGAGCATCCCCGTTGATGATGTTTTATCTCTTTTAAAATCATTTAACACTTATGACGTCTATAAAAACGATGAAGAAAAATATATCGTTAAAACCTATCGCGCGGGCGTTGTTTCCGAAATGGAAAAGATGGGAATAACCCTAAAAATGTCAAGGAGTTTTTCAAAATTCTGGAAAGAAATTTCAACATTTTCAACGATGGAAACAACTCCTCTGCCAAAAGCTACTAAAGCAAATTTAAGAGAATATCAATTAAAAGGCTATTCATGGCTTTGGTTTTTATATAAATACGGGTTGAATGGAATTTTGGCCGATGATATGGGGCTTGGAAAAACCGTTCAAACGCTGACTCTTCTTCAAAAAGCAAAAGAAAAAGACAATAAAGAGCCCAATCTTGTTATATGTCCGACGTCCGTCGTATTTAACTGGGAAAAAGAAATTGAAAAATTCGCTCCGAATTTAAAATATTTAACGCTATCCGGGGTTGAAAGAAAGAAAAAATTTGACGATATATCAAAGTATGATGTTATTATTACAAGCTATGCGCTTTTGAGGCGTGATATTGATACATTAAAAGAAGAAAAATTCCGCTATGTGATTTTGGACGAATCTCAAAATATCAAAAACGCTCAAAGCCAAACGGCAAAAGCCTGCAAAATGCTAAATTCATCCCATAGGCTGGCACTATCGGGTACTCCGATTGAAAATAAATTGGAAGAACTCTGGTCTGTGTTTGACTTTTTGATGCCCGGATTCTTGTTTGATTCAAATGAATTTAACCATCGCTTCGTAACACCTATTGTCGAAAACGAAGATACCGAAGTTCAAAAACGTTTAAGGTCGCAAATTTACCCGTTCATCTTAAGGCGTATGAAAAGAGATGTGGCTTCCGATTTGCCCGATAAGATTGAATCGGTTGCATATTGCGAACTTACATCCGATCAAAAAGACTTATATCTTCAAGTTTTGGATTCAACTAAAGAAGAATTGTTTAAATCAATTGAAACCGTTGGCTTAGAAAAATCCAGAATGTCCATTTTCTCAGCGCTTTTAAGATTACGTCAAATCTGCTGCCACCCGAGGTTATATGATAAAGAAGGAAAACTGGGTATAAACGAATCGGGTAAATTTGAGCAATTGCAAAATATGCTTGAAGAAATTATCCAAGAAAAGCATAGAATCCTTCTTTTCTCGCAATTTGTCGGAATGCTCGATATTATTAAATCATGGTTAGAGCAAAAAGGAATTAAGCACGAATATCTCTCGGGTAAAACCAAAGACAGACAGGAAGTCGTCGAAAGATTTAATAACGACCCAACAATACCAATATTTCTTGTATCTCTAAAAGCCGGAGGAACGGGGCTTAACCTCACGGGAGCAGATTATGTAATCCACTATGACCCTTGGTGGAACCCGGCTGTTGAAGATCAAGCGACAGATAGGGCTTATCGTATCGGCCAAACCAAAAAAGTCTTTGTATACCGTTTAATTACAAAAGGAACGGTCGAAGAAAAGATACAAGCGCTAAAATCCAAAAAACGCTCTTTGGTTGACAGCGTAATATCAATTGATAGAAACATCGTAAAATCGCTGACTTATCAAGATATTAAAGACATCTTTTCAATTTAGATTTATAATTTAGAATTATTTGGGCCGCTCGACAAAAAAATTTCAAATTGCAAAAAAAATTAATTTATGTTAATATTATTTAAAAAAAGTAAATATTTTGTAATTTTATGAATAAGTAAGGAAGAAAAATGACTAAAGAAATTCAAGGCGAATCAACGGATTCAAAGCAAAAAATTCTTGTTGTGGATGATGAAGCCAGCATTAGAAGAATTTTAGAAACTCGTCTTAAAATGGCCGGCTATAGCGTTGTAACTGCTGAAGACGGTGAAGAAGCCGTAGAATTATTTAACAAAACAAACCCCGATATAGTAATTTTAGATGTAATGATGCCAAAAATGGATGGTTATGGCGTAACAAGAGAAATTAGACGCGTCTCGGACATTCCTATTATCATTTTAACGGCATTGGGTGATGTATCAGAAAGAATAACAGGACTTGAATTGGGTGCCGATGATTATGTTATTAAACCCTTCAGCCCAAAAGAACTTGAAGCCCGCGTCAAAGCCGTTTTAAGAAGAACGGTCAGCAAAGATATAACAATCCCCACTGGAAAAGCAACCAAAAACGTTATTACCACAGGTAACATCAAAATCGATACCGCAAGACGCCAAGTTTATCGTAAAAACGAAAGAATCAGATTAACGGGTATGGAATTCAGTCTGCTTGAACTTTTGGTAAATAACTCGGGTACGGCATATTCAAGAAACGAAATTTTACAGCACGTTTGGGCATATCCGCCGGATCATAGAATTGATACCCGCGTTGTCGATGTTCATATTTCAAGATTACGCTCAAAACTTGAAACTGACCCGGCTAACCCCGAATTAATCCTCACAGCCAGAGGTATCGGCTATATGTTTCAAAGAATCGGCTAAAAATTAATTACTAAAATTTGATTAAATAGATTATAAATAAAAAATGCAAGTTGATTAGGGCTAAACCTTTTAAAACTTGCATTTTTTATGTAAATTTTTGTTAAAATTTAAACGAACGCCAAAACAAAATAACAAAAAAATTTCTTTTTGATGTTTGTAATAGCATAATTTATAAGTTTAATCAAAAGGTGAAAGTATGAATATTAATGCAATAAATGGCACTGTAATCAATAAATCAAATAAATTAAATAAATCAAACATTTTTCAATCATTTGGCTGCAAAAATAAAACAGAAAATAACAACAATAATACTTCCCAAAACAAAAACTCACTCAATGATTCAAATATATCAAAAACCCTCGCTTTTTGCGGTTTAGCAAATATCAAAAACAGTAAATACTTTCATGATAAAGTTTTAATTGAAACAAAACGAGCAATGGCGCTAAAGGCTGAATATGAACAAGATGCCCAAAAAATATACGATTTTTCTAAAAAAATCTCCGATGGGGGCTATAAATTATATGATGAAACGATGGAAAAAATCGAAAACTTTGCCGTAAGCGGGTTTAAAGATACAACGGAAAAATTCTTTAAATTCAACAACGACGGCACAATCACGATGTTTGAAATCAAAGATGATAAAATCGTTCGCGAAACAAACTTTTTTGAAGATTGCTGTGAATCCGACAGCGACTATGAATTTGCTTCAAAATACATGATAAATTATATAGAAGATGTCACAGGTGATGACAATAAAAGATATGTCTTTGACAATAACGGCCCGACCACGGTTTTAAACACGGTTTATGAAAATTATCTTGATTATGACGGAATAATCACCTCGGATAGAGTTTGGCAATATGACGGCTGCGGTGATAATTTCATATTTTTTGCAAAAAACTTTGAAACAGACGGCTACATCGATTCCTATTCAAAAAAATATGATTTTAAAAATTGGGCCGATATGCTTGGAGACCATTATCAATTAAATTTTGTGGGCAAAAACGTCCAATATGATTCCGGCTATGAAATGCAAGATTACCGCCCGATGAGTGCTGATATGTATTTTGATATAATAAACAATAATTCTTTTAGCTATAAAGAAGGCGTATCAGACTATGACAGCGCTCGAAAGATGCTCAGAATATGCATAGACGATGAAAAAAACATGCATGTAAAATACTGTAAAAATATATAATAGTTCAATTATCTAGATTATTTAAAAATTTATAAAGAATTGTAAAATTATACAAATTACAGGTCAATTTGATTTTTCAGGTGTTTTTATATCGGCAAACTATTCATAATTAGAAAGGGTTTTATAATGACAGTAAATTTAAGCAGTGCTAATTTAGCTTTATTAAATAACAGAGCGGTTAATACCCCATCCGCCCTATCTAATACCAATTCAGCGGCTACGCTTAACCAAAATGCGCCGATACCTAATATTACGGGTGGCAGAGATAAATTTACTCTCACAAAAAATAAAAAAATCGCTCTCGGCGCTCTTGGTGGTCTTGCGGCACTTGGAGCAATCGCGTTTACGGGAATTATGATTGCAAAGAAAAACAAAGGCTGGGATGGATATATCGTTATAGATGAAGCTGTTCAACAAGAAGGTAAAACAATTTTTGAAAAATCGAAAGAAGTCCTTGAAGCCGCAAAAGAAAAGTTTGATGAAGTTACTCAATTATTCAAACAAGGAGAAGAAAAAGGCTTTGAAGATATGGTTGTTGGTGATAAAACCGTAAAATACGGTTTAGATTGCTTCGGTAATATATCCATGAATGAAATAGTTGACGGTAAAACCGTAAGAACAACCAGGTTTGATTTCGATGCACAAGACAGTAGGTATGTTCTTGATGATATTGAAGAATATATAGGTGATGTCATAAATAAATATGTAGCAATTACTGAAGCGGGACCCGTAGTTAAAGAAGGCATGATTAAAACCAGCGACGGTTATAAGATAAATAAAATTTGGAGCTTTGATGATAATGAGGCTCTTTATTTTTATGTGCAAGATTGTGAAAGTACGGATAAATATTCAAAGGCAGCAAAAAAATTCACGTTTAATTCTGATGGTAGTTTCTTTTATGAAACTCAAATTGTTAGAAGACGCTAAGATAACATACCCGATAGCTCTTGGGCGCATTAAAAAAATTGTCGATGCGCCTAAGATTTTATATATAATAAATTTTATTGCTCGAATTGGGCTAATTTTTCCATTTTGAGCTTTTGGTCATATTCAATTAGCATATTAATTAATTTATCGAGTTCGCCTTCAATAACTTCCCAAACGTCAAGATTTTGCCCGATTCTGTGGTCTGTTAAGCGCCCTTGGGGGAAATTATAGGTTCTTATCCTTTCGGATCTATCACCCGTACCGACTTGTGAGCGGCGAAGGTCGGTCACTTCCTGCATTTGTTTTTGAACTTCCATATCATACAATTTTGCTTTTAAAATCTGAAGTGCTCTTTCTTTGTTTTGTAATTGCGACCTTTCTTCGGTACAAAATATCATAATCCCCGTGGGTTTATGGTAAACTCTTGCCGCAGTTTCAACTTTATTGACGTTTTGACCTCCGGCACCACCTGAGCGAGCGGTTGTGATTTCAATATCATTCATATTTAATTCTATTTCAACGTCATCCACTTCGGGCATTACCGCAACTGTGGCGGTTGATGTGTGCACGCGTCCTTGGGATTCTGTTTGAGGGACTCTTTGGACTCTATGGACGCCCGATTCATATTTTAATTGCGAATAGATGTTATCGCCGCCTTTAATTGATATGACGACTTCTGAGACTCCTCCCGCTTCGCATTCGTTAATTGATAGGATTTTTGTCTGCCAGCCTTTGTTTTGAGCGTATCTAAGATACATTCTCATCAAATCGCCCGCAAAGATGTTTGCTTCGTCTCCCCCTGCGGAGCCTCGAATTTCAAGCATAATATCTTTATCGTCCATTGGGTCTTTGGGAAGCAAAAGAACTTTTAATCGATGTTCATATTCTTCAATTTTTTGTTCGTTAGATGTTATTTCATTATTTAAAAATTCTCTCATCGAAGGGTCTTTTTCGCTATGGAGCATTTGTTTTGCTTCGTCAATTGAGTTTTTGGCGTCTTTATATTGATAGAAGATGTTGACTGTTTCTTCCATCGTTTTTCTTTGCTTAGATAAATCGCGAAATTTTTCATAATCTTGGATAACTTTTGGATCAGACAAGGTGACACCAAGCTCTTGGTATCTTTTTTCGATTTGTTCAACTTTTTCAAACATTGAATTATCCATTTTTTGTTTTCACCTTTCCGCATGAATTATCTTCGTCGCAATAGCCTAATCTTTCGCATTTTGGAACCAGATGTTCTTTAAGCCAGGGTTCACGTTCAACAACAAGTTCGCACATTTTTTTAACCGTTTGGCGTATTTCATATTGAGCTCTCGTACAGAGCCTGAGGTTTGCCAGATGAATGAGTTCTCGAATATTTAAGCTCATCACAAGCGAACTTACCGTGGCATTAGGTAAAATCGCTCTGGCGTCTTCCTTTTTGATGCCCGAATCAATAAATTCGCTATACAATTTTAAAACGCTATCGATATGTTTTTGAAATTTTTCTTTTAAAATCGGGTCTTTTTCGATTGCCTCGGGGATGATGTAGTCAAGTTCGTCTTTTTCTTTAACATATCTTTGAGATTTTTGAGAATAGCTTGCGTGTCTGTGGCGAACGAGCTGATGCGTTGCGGCACGAGAGATATTATTTATTGCAAAAGTTAGTTGGATGTGCTCAATTGTTGAATAATGGCCAGAGGAAATGACTTTTTTAATTAATGAAAATTTCTTTTCATCTGTTATATCAGATATGTTTTTAAATATTTCAACAGCACCTTCTGGACTATAGCAAGTGCGGCAAGCGGTGTAGACAATATCTAAGAGATTATCCGGTATAGAAATTAATGATACTTCAAGATGCTTTTGCGCCATAAATTAAATATTTCCCCTAATCTAAATCCACAACATGTTCAATAATTTTTTAATAATTATTAGCAATTAGCAGCAATAAACTTTTGCCCGAACGGAAGTGCGTTCGGGCAAAAATTGAACCATACAACTATTTTTTTTCGTAACGTTTTTTAAATCTTTCAACTCTACCTTCGGAGTCAAGGATTTTTTGATTACCCGTATAGAAAGGATGGCAGGCATTGCAAATTTCAACGGTCAAGTTTTCTTCAACCGAAGCTGTTTCAATTTCATTACCGCAAACACATTTTATGGTTGTTTTTTTGTAGTCGGGATGAATGTCTTTTTTCATTTCTTTGCCTTTTCTGTTCTCTTTAACAAATAATATCTTATCTTAATTTTACGTTGCTAAAAATTAATTTTCAAGTGTGGATTATAAAATTTTTATTGTATAATAATGCTTATGAAAAAGCTCTCTCACATTAGAAATTTTAGCATAATCGCTCATATTGACCACGGCAAGTCTACACTGGCTGACAGGCTCTTAGAAAAAACAAACACCATCGCAAAGCGCGATATGCAAGACCAATTGCTTGACACAATGGATATTGAGCGCGAGCGCGGTATCACAATTAAGCTTAATGCCGCTAAAATGAACTATAAAGCGCGTGACGGTAAGAATTATATATTAAATTTAATTGATACTCCGGGCCACGTCGATTTTTCTTATGAAGTCTCTCGTTCGCTTGCTGCTTGCGAAGGAGCGCTTTTAATAGTTGATGCTACCCAAGGCGTCGAAGCGCAGACATTGGCTAACGTTTATCTTGCGATGGAACAAAATCTTGAAATTATCCCAATTATTAATAAAATTGACCTTCCGTCGGCTGATGTCGAAAGAGTGAAAAAAGAAATTGAAGATGTTCTTGGAATTGATGCTTCTCTTGCAATCCCGGTTAGCGCTAAAACAGGCGTCGGAATAGATGAAGTATTGGAAGCAATTGTAAAATATATCCCCGCCCCTTTGGACACATCGGACAAACCCTTAAGAGCGCTTGTTTTTGATAGCGCATATGATGCTTATTTAGGGACAATTTGCTTTTTTAAGGTTGTGGATGGGTCAATTAAGCTTGGTGATAAAATAAAATTTATGGCAACAGGAAGGGAATTTGAAGTAATTGAGCTTGGGTTTTTAAATCCGAATCGAAATCCCGTTAATATCTTAAATACGGGCGAAGTCGGATATTTCGCGGGCTCCATTAAAGAAATCACCCGTTTTGTGGGAGACACCATAACAAGCGTTGATAACC
>CANQLJ010000054.1 GCA_947624685.1 Candidatus Gastranaerophilales bacterium
AACCGGCACGTGGGGTGAACCACACCAGATTTTGAGTCTGGCACGTCTACCAATTTCATCACATCGGCAAATAAACTTTTTTATTCAATTATCAACTTTGTTGCAATGTGATGAAATTGGTGTAAATTTTAATTTTTGTTTAATTTTGCTTGCGCGTTTTAGTAAATGATAAGCGTAAACGGCATCACATCGGCCACCACATTGCAATTCAAAAATATTTAATTATCAACTTTGTTGCAATGTGATGAAATTGGTCTAAGTTCTATAGACTTTTTGCATTTGCAATATTCGCATCCGTTTCGATAATGATTTTAAACAGTGCAAATGCAAAGGTTTTTGAGTTTTTGTTTACATTTTGTCGCCTAAATTAAGCTGTAAATGCAAACGAAACGATAAACGTAAAACAAATCACATCTATAACCACATTGCGATTCAAAAGTATTCAATTTTCAATAAGCTTAGCTTACCAAAAACACATTCACATGTCAAAGCCCAAAATCCTATTTTAGGATAATTTTGCTTCGCAAGATGATAAAAGCTGCCAAAACGGATAGCGGCAGCTTTTACATTATTTTAAGTATTTTTTAAATATTATTTATCCAATTCCTGTTTAATCAATTTATTGAGCATTTGAGGGTTAGCTCTGCCTTTCGTTTCTTTCATTGCTTGACCCACAAAGAACCCAAAGAGCTTATCTTTCCCGCCTTTATAAGCAGCAACCTGTTCGGGGTTAGATTGGATGATTTTTTGAACAATCGGCAAAATTGAACTTTCATCGCTTATGACCGATAATCCTTTCTTTTCAACCAGACTATCTGCGTCTTCGCCCGTTTTTAATATGTCAATTATCAGACTTTTTGCGATGTTATTTGAAATTGTGCCTTTTTTCAATAATTCAAGCAATTTTGCAAAATTAGAAACAGTCAATTTTGAATCGTTAATCGAAATTTTTTCTTCTTTTAAATATGCCGCAACTTCGCCCATAAGGAAGTTTGAAGCGGTTTTTGGGTCGACCCCTGATTTTAAAAGTTCATCATAATATAATGCCATTTCCATTTGATTAACTAAAACGCTTGCGTCATATTCACTCAAGCCGATTGATTTATATCTTTCGAGCTTTTGCGCAGGTAATTCGGGCATTTGGCTTTTGATTTTTTCAATCCATTCGGCGCTCACTTCAAGAGGCATCAAATCGGGTTCGGGGAAATAGCGATAGTCATGGGCGTCTTCTTTTCCTCTCATGGATGAAGTTGCGCCCAAATTATCATCCCAAAGCCTTGTTTCTTGGACAACTTCGCCGCCTTCTTCCACGATTTCGGCTTGGCGAATAAATTCATATTCGATAGCTCGAACAAGAGCTTTAAAACTGTTGATATTTTTGATTTCTGCTCTTGTGCCAAATTCTTTTTGTCCGAAATGACGAATTGAAATATTGCAATCTGCTCTCATTGAACCTTCTTCAAGGTTTCCGTCGCAGACATTAATGTATCTTAAGATGTTTCTTAAGTTTTCTACATATTCCCTTGCTTCTTGAGAGCTTCTCATATCGGGTTCTGAGACGATTTCTAACAGCGGAGTTCCGGCTCTGTTGAGGTCAACCAACGAATAGCTTGAGCCGTAAATACCCGATGAACCTGCGTGGACGAGTTTTCCCGCGTCTTCTTCAAGATGGGCTCTTGTAATTCCGATTTTTTTGTTTGAAATTTCAACCCATCCGCCCTGGCATATAGGTTCATCATATTGAGAAATTTGATAGCCCTTGGGCAGATCCGGATAAAAGTATTGTTTTCTATCAAATTTGCATTTTTTTGCGATATTGGAATTAAGCGCAAGCCCCGTTAAAATCGCCATATCTACGCAATGTTTATTTAATACGGGTAACACCCCGGGCAACCCTAAGGTCACTGCGGAAGTTTGACTGTTTGGTTTATGACCAAATTCACAGCCGTCTGAAGCGAAAATTTTTGTATTTGTTTTAAGTTGAGCATGGACTTCAAGCCCAATTACCATTTCATATTTATCTTTATAATCAGCCATTTTTACTCCTTTAAATTCAATTTGATTTTACCATAAACAACAAAATTTTTTTAATAATGCTTAATATTTTTTAAATTTAGGGGCAATTTTTAATTTTTTTATTTTTTTTATTAATGTATAAGGGGTAATTATGCAGCAAAATTTCTATCCGTATCAACAATATCCTTCGCAAACGCCAAATGCCGTGAGCATTAATATAATTTCTCCGCAGGCTTATGGGGCTAATGCTAATCAATTGCAAAATCAAAATGTAAACCCTTACGGCCAAAATCCTTATGGCCAAAATTATGAATATCGTGTTTACGGGACAAATCCGAATTATTTAAACCCAATGCCTCAATATCCTTATAATTATAATAATTTAATGTCCGATAGAGCGCTAAACGGCGTACCCGATAAACAAAAATTTAACAAAAATAATGAAGTAAATGAAACGAATCTTTTAAATAAAACGGATGTTCCGACGCAACAAAACGAAATTGAACAAAATAAAAACGAATCTTCAAAAACAAAAAAAATCATTCCTTTGACAGATGATTATATAAAATCATTAGAAAATTATTTGAACAACGAAAACCCGAAAGTTCGTCTAATCGGCGCAAAAGAACTTGTCCAAAGGTTTAAAGAAAACGATAATCGAAAAGACAACCCAAGCCTTGTTGCACTGTTAAACAAAGCGTTAAAAGACCCTTCGCCTTCGGTGAGATTTCTTGCCTTAACGGCGCTACAATTGGGCTATAGCGTCGGAAACGATGAAACTGTTACAATATTAAGAGATATACAAAATTCAAACCCGGATAAAATCGGCGAAGACTCACTTCTCGCAAGTGAAATTCTTCTGAAACTCGCAGGCGGCGCACCGGTTGACGTCCCTATGAGTGAAGAAGAAATTTTAAAAGAACAGCAAAATCTGAAAAATTCTAAAAACAATAAAAACCAAGGTAATCAATAATGACATTCGTATCTAAAACTGCAGGCGCGCTATCAATCATATCATCAATCCATGATATGCATAAAACCGCGCTCATTTATTCAAATAAAGAATATAGCAAAGTTCAAAGCGAAACAAAAATCGCCGATTTGGTAGGCTATCAAAAGGCAAACCGCCTCTCTTATAAAGACGCTCAAAGAAAAAATTGGCTCTCTAAAAGCGATGTGCTTTTATCGACAAAAGAAGTTTATGCAAGGATAAAAGGCTATGTGAAAGGCTTTTTTGCAAGCGGATATAGCTATATCCCTAAATTTATCCTCGCTTTTGCTGCGATGGTGCCCTCAAAAGAGCATAAAATATTTGCAAACGTTGCAACAGTCGGGCTCGGAATTGTTGAATTGATAGATTTCATTAAAAATTCAACCAATCTTTTCCAAAGAAAAGACTATTTGAAAGATTGATATTTACAAAACGTAACACTTAAAAAAGCTGTAAAAACAATGTTTTTCTGCTAGAATATTAAAAAATATTAAAATTTTAAAAAATTTTCGAAAAATTAAGCAATTTATTTTATTCACATGCATTATAGAATCGTGTGGATAAACACAAAAAAGGAGAACAATTAAAATGATTCAACCAACAAACTTACAAAATCCATATCCTCAACAGGGAGGAGCAAATGCGGTAAGCATCAATATATTTAATCCGCAAGCTTATGCTTCTGCTCCGAGCGGACAACAAAACCAAGCTCCCTGGGGATATACAAACCAAATTTATGAAATGCCCCAAGTTTCAGCTTATGCACCACAAGCACAAGGCGCTTTCATACCATATTATCAACCGCAAGTCATGCCGCAACCCCAAAATGTCGTTGCGCCCATGCCTCAAGAAATCCCTCAAAGCGTAATGGTTCAAGCTCCCCAAGTGCAACAAACAGCTGAACCTGCAAATGAACAACAAAACACAGCTTTAGATCAACCTCAAGCACAAGAGGCACAAGAAGTGCAAGAAACACAAGAAGCTCCTCAAGAACCCGTGCAAGTAGCTCCGACAATCAACACGGATGAACTTGTTCAAGGTTTAAGAAGTGCCGACAATCAAACAAAAGCTCAAGCAATCAATCAAATTGCTCAATATGTTCAAGAAAGCCCGGAAGTTGCGCTCCAAGTTGTATCTGAACCAATCATGCAAGCATTGGTTGATGTGATCAACGAAGACACAACAAACCTCGAAGGCCCGAGCGAACAACAAATTGCGGTTGCTCAAAAGATTGAAAACAATGAACAATTAACTCCCGAAGAAGAAGAAATTGCAAAACAATATTCTCCTCGAGATGCCGCAAACAGAAACAGAATCTTCGCTCTTTATACATTAGCAATGATTCAAAAACTTCAAAGAGACGAATTAAACCAATACATCGAATCTCAAAAAGCTAACGGCGAACAAGCAATCGAACCTTTGAAAGCGGAAGATTTAATCGGATATAACGATATGGTTAATATAATCAAAAATGACCCGAGACCCGAAGTTAAAGTTGCCGCTATCCAAGCTCTTCAACACATCGCCGAACCGCAAGATAAAGAATCATTACAAAATGCTCTTTCTGAAGCGCTAAATTCTCAAGATGAAACAATTAAAGCGGCAGCAAATGATGCAATGGCAAAAATAGCAGCGTAAGTTTGTTTTGAATCAATCCATATAAAGCAAAAAGCCTAAATATTAATAATATTTAGGCTTTTTTGTGCCTCTTCCTCCCCTCCCTCCCCCCCTTTCTTTATTTCTTCTTGCACCTCCCTTTTTTTCCTCTGTGCTTTCTCATTTTTATTATTTTTGTATCGTTTTAAAATTTTTTAAATATGCTAATATATTTTTATGGGGTTTAAAAACGAAAATATAAGACAACAAGTTAAATTGATGCCCAAATTGCCAGGGTGTTATCAATATTTCGATAAAAACGGCGAAATTATCTATATAGGGAAAGCAAAAAACCTCTATAACAGAGTAAATAGCTACTTTGTCGGAGATAAAAAAGATTCACCCAAGCTTCAAGTCATGGTGCCTCAGATTGAAAAAATCGAGTGCATTGTGGTAAATTCCGAAATCGAAGCGCTCATTTTAGAAAATGAACTAATCAAAAAACACAAGCCAAAATATAATATATTACTTAAAGATGACAAAAAATTCCCCTATTTCTTAATCACAAAAGAAGATTACCCAAGAATCATCGTCACAAGAAAAGCAAACAAAAACAAATTAACAGGGAAATATTACGGCCCATATACCGATTCTCGTGCGATGTGGGCAACGCTGGATGTCATAAATAAACTTTTTCCGATAAAAAAATGTAAAACCCCAAAATATAAATCCCGCCCATGTTTGTATTATGACATCGGTCAATGCCTTGCGCCATGCCAAAAAAAGGTAAGCAGCGATGAATATAAAAAAATGATTAAAAACGCAGAACTATTTTTGTGCGGAAAAAGAAAAGAATTAATTAAAGAACTCAAAAAACAAATGGATATTGCAAGTGCCAATTGCGAATATGAAAAGGCGCTTTTATATAGAAACAGCATTAAAGACATCGAAAAGACTCTGGAAAAACAAAATATCGTCTTTGAAAAAGAAAACGCAAACCATGATTATATAGCGCTTTCTAATTCATCGGATATTATTTGTATTTCAATTCTGCAAATCCGCCAGGGAAGATTAATTCAGAAGAAAGACTTTTCTTTTTCCCAGATTTTATCGGACAATAATGACTTTGATGAAATAATTCAAAGCGCCATAAGAGAATATTATATTATGCTAAATGACGAGCAATTACCCACAAAAATAATATTATCAGACACATTTAGCGACGTTGAACTATATCAAAAATGGCTCTCTTTAAGACTAAATAAACAGGTTAAAATCATTAAAGCTACAACCAATAAAGATAAAGAAATGCTCAATCTTGCCCTAAAAAATGCTAATTTTAACCTTGAAACCTTGAAGCTAAAACAAATTGCTTCATTGAGCGATGATTATAACGAAGTTGGTTCATATATCCAAGAAAAATTAAAATTAAGGTCTTTTCCTCACACTATTGAATGCTATGATATATCTCATATCCAAGGGACAAACACGGTGGCTTCCGGCGTATATTTTGAAAACGGGCAACCAAAAAAATCAAAATACCGAAGATATAAATTAAGGACGATTCAAAAAGGCGAAGTGGATGATTTTAAATCTATGAGAGAAATTTTATCAAGAAGATTTAAAAGATTTAAATCGGGCGAAATTGAAAAACCGAATCTCATTATTATTGATGGCGGAAAAGGGCAGTTATCCTCTGTTATTGCTATAATGAAAGAGTTTGAGCTCGATTTAGATATAGTTTCACTTGCTAAAAGAGAAGAAGAAGTCTTTTTGCCCGGCCAAAAAAATCCTGTGATTCTGGCGCATAATTCTAACGCCCTTCATCTTTTCCAAAGAATCAGAGACGAAGCCCATAGGTTCGCTATAACATACCATCGAAATTTAAGAAGCAAAAATATGATTAAATAGTAATTAAAATTTTAATACTTTATTAAAGCCCAATCAGCTAATGCACATAATAACAAATTGATTTATAAAAAATTATCCTTCGATTTTTATATATTTTATAAAGATAGATTTATGTGCAAATAAAAAAATTAATTTTATATATAATTTCTTTTATTGTTTTCCATAGTTCGATTACCTTTGCACTCGAAGATATATCGACGTTTGATGATTTCGAAAACGCCGTAACGAGCGAACAAGGCGACAATGACATCACCCTAAGCAAAGATATTGAAGCAAATTGCGACGTTGGTTGTTTAAAAAAAGATATGACAATAGAGGGTAACAACCATGCGCTCGACGGTAACTCAAACGGCGGGATAATTGTTGAAGAAAACAGAAATCTTGAGATGAAAAATTTTGAGATGAAAAATTTTAACGGCGAAAACGGTTCTGCTGTGACATTAAATCGCAATTCTAATCTAAACGCTCAAAATGTTGATTTTGTTGAAAATTCGGCTTCTACCTTAGGAGGTGCGATTTATAATAATTCTAACATTGATTTTATGAGGGGAAATTTTAAATCAAACCATGCAGATAGTGAAGGCGGGGCGATTTATAATAATTCCAATATCGATACAGTTATAGGTAATTTTATCGGAAACACCGCAACGGTTAATGGCGGTGCGGTTTATAACCAAACGCAAGGGGTGATAAAAAATATCTACGGGAATTTTGAAAACAATTCCGCAATAACAGGCTACGCAGGGGCTGTGTATAACTTTGGAACTATCGGAAATATTGTCGGGAATTTTGAAAACAATTCTTCAAGTGAATTTGGCGGGGCGATAGTGAACTTAGGCGAAATTGATTCGATTTTAGGGAATTTTGACTCAAACAGAACAACGCTTATGGGAGGGGCACTTTATAATACGGGCGACATTAAAAATATCGAAGGAATGTTTAAAAATAACGTTTCGGATTCCGACATGTTTGGCGGGGGCGCAATCGGAAACTTCGGACAAATCGAAGCACTTCGGGGGCAATTTTTAAATAATCATTCAAACGGCAGAGGCGGTGCTATTTATAATTCATATTTAAGCAAACTCAATATCATAAGCGACAAAAGCGACGTCGTTTTTTCAAATAACACTGATTCCTTGGGCAATAACGCCATATACAACGAAAATGGCGAAATTAATTTTGTTTTGGGTGATTATAATATTACCTTCGATGATGAAATAGACGGGCTTAGTGATTCAACATCTGTTGTTAATATTGATTCTTTAAATGATAATTCGGGCGGTTTAAGCAATCCAAGCACTTCGGGCGGGAAAATTGTTTTTAATAATATGGTTAAAAATAATACAATAAATATGAAAAACGGGGTTATGGAATTTGGTTTTATTGAAAATGCTTCGGCAGATACCGGGGATGGGAGCAGAATTTACGGGAATTTTGACGGGTCTGTAAAATTTAATTATTATGACGGGTTAATTAATCTTCAAAACGAAAATATCCAAAACACAAATTTAGGCAAGCTTGAACTTTTTAACGATATGAAGCTTAATCTTGAAGCGGATTTAAAAAATGAAAGAATGGACACATTATCCGTTGATTCAATTCAAAATAACGGCTATAAAATCGGTATTGAAAATCTCCAAATCCTCTCTCCCACAACAAAACAAAGCCTTGCGCTTGATGTTATAGATAAAAACATCAATCAAGATTATTTTGAACTTTTAAAAAAATCAATAGAATATAAAGGTTCAAGTCTCATCGAAAGCCCGATATATAGGTATAATGTCTATTATAATGAAACAGACGGGAAAATGTATTTTAATATTCCAAATGACGGGTTTGAAAGATTTAATCCTTCGATTTTAAAAAGCTCGGTGGCACAGCAATTGGGAGGGTATTTTAATTTATTAAATACCTATGATGAAGCTTTTAAAAATATGGATATGTATATGCTTTTACCTAAAAATCAAAGATTAGGGAAAAACTTGGAAGATTTATATGCGTCAATTACACCCATTAAAGGAGAAGTTAAAGGGTTTTATCGAAAGAAATATTTCTATTTTCGCCCATATAGTTTTTTTGAAAATGTTCCCTTAAAGTCGTCAGGTGCAAAATTAAAGGTTGATAACATCGCCTATGGCTCGTTTTTTGGAATTGAAAGACATTATAAAATAAAAAGGAGGTATAATTTTGTCCTTTCTCCTTATATTTCATATATCGGCTCTAACCAGCATTATAATTTTAATTCAATCTATCAAAACGGCGCAATGGCGGGGTTGCTTGCCATGTTATATAAAGATGATTTTTATTTTGGTCTAACCGTTCCTATTGGTGCGACGGGATGCAAGGGAAAAGGAAAAATAGAAGATGATGATTTTTCAATGCTTATGACGGGAATTGCACTAAAAACAGGGTATAACAAGGAATTTAGAGAAGGAAGATACATAGTTCAGCCGAATTTTTTGTTCGCATATTCTTTTGTCGATACTTTTAATTATAAAAATTCGCTTCAAGCTCAAATAAAATCTCATCCCCTGCACGCTCTTACAATTTGCCCCGGGATAAAGATAATAGGCAATTTTGAAAATAATTTTCAACCCTATATTATGGTTAATATGGTTTGGAATATTTTAGATAAAACGGATTTTAGCGCAAATGATGTAGCTTTGCCTTATTTATCCACAAAACCTTTCGTTCGATATGGTCTTGGAATAAGAAAAATAATTAATGACAGATTAGACGGGTTTTTATCAGCCTATGTGATGAACGGCGGAAGAAACGGCGTCGGGCTTTTTGCGGGGTTGAGGTTTGAATTCGGGTCGTCAAAATAAATCTATTTATATGCTTATGAACAAAAAATGCGCATGCCGATTTTATTGAAATCTAATATGATTTTTTGTTAAATAAAGTGATTATCTTTGGTAAAATAAAATTCCGTCTCTGTCGATACTTTCTTTCATACCTTGGTGAGATAGGGTATTATAATTAATCACATCAAACTTATAAGGTGTTGCTAAATCGTCTAAATCCGCCTCTATATCAAGTGTTTTTGTATCGTCATCAAGCCAAAGCGCAAAATCAATGTCAGAAGCGTTTTTATAAGTGCCTTTAGCGCGAGAACCAAATATGCAAACCTTTTTGACATTAGAATTTGTTTTAAAATAGTTTAATAATTCTTCCCTATTTCTTTGAGAAAGTCCAAAATCTTTCATTTTGCCTCTTTAGTTATTTCCTTATTAACCCATTTTTGGAAAATTTCAAGCTCTTTTTGAAATGATGTAGTCATGTTTAATAATAAATTGTCGATTTTATCCATATTATACTCGTGCGATGTTGTATTTCTTGCATTTAACATATCTATCCAAATTTGTCCGTTTTCGATGACATTAGTGCTAAACGCTTCTTTTATAACTTGTTTGGGCAATCGAATATCTAATCCGTTTAGATATAAATAGTCTTTTAAAACCTTCCAAGCAAGTTCAAAACAGACTTCGAAAGATTGAATCAGGGCCATATGGCTGAGTTGATTTTCTTTATCAAAGGCTTTTGTTGCGTCGCTATAGATTTTATAAGCTCTGTTAAAATTTTCAATTCTCTCGTTAATTCTTGTCATAAGGCTCCTTATAGTACAAAAACCCCATTGTATAGGGGTTTTATAGTTATTTTATTATATGGGGCGGGTGGTGGGGTTCGAACCCACGCGTATCGGAACCACAATCCGAGGCCTTAACCACTTGGCGACACCCGCCATATAGCTATTTATTTTATATTTTTAATTTGATTTATATCTTAAGCGCTTTAGTGCAATGATTTTTTAAATACATTATCTGTATAACTTTTATATCACGGTTATAGCTAGCGCTTTGTAATTATAAACTAAACCTAAAAAAAAGGCAAGAAATTGGCAAAAATTTTGAATGCGCTTTTATAATTCTTTTAAAAAACGCCTTTTTTTATTCAAACTATGTTAATCTTGATACAGATTTTCGGACAATTCAAATTTGTATCATCTGATTTTAGATAGAGAAACGAGGCTGACGAAAACAAGGAGGTGTAATAGTGCGTCATTGCAACAGTGTTTTTAGCGCACAGGATATTTGGTATCTTTTAGATTCGGGTAATTATACAAAAAGAAAACTCTACATTGCAGATTGCCCCGTCTGCAACAAAAAAATGGCGCTATATTCCTTCTTTGATACTGATAAAAACAGTTATTTTGAAAAATATTATTATTCGGGCGGTGCTCTAAAAATCAAAGAAAAGTTAAAAAAAGATGTTGTTTCTACAATGCTTGGTTTTAAATATAAATATAAAGCGCCGTATGGATTTAAATACGGAAAAAATACAGAAATCAAACGAAACGGAAAAGTGGTTGCAATAAAACAATATGCTTGTGATTTTTGGGGCAGGAAAGAATTAGTTAAAAAAACAGAAAATGAATGAGAATAACTCCATTCAAGTTAATTCCGATAAAAATCATATAAAAGAATCTTTATATACTTTTGAAGATGCCATAAAAGAATTTGATGAAATTAAAAATATCGCTTTAAATTGTTTTGATAAAAACGGCAACCCCAATATATCAACCGCACTTAAGGCAGTTGAAAATAAGGCAAAATTAGCGGGTTTATATAAAAATACCAATGTTGAAAGCAAATCTTTTGTTAAAATGAATGAAATTGTTTTAAACGGCGAACAGTTAAAACTTAACATCGGAGAGGAATTTATTGAATAAAAAAATTTCAAAAATCCCCGAAATTTTAAATATTCCGCAAAAACTTTATCCGTTTATATTCAAATTTAATGACTATACATATTTTTTATTGGAAGGGGGAAGGGCGTCAGGAAAAACCCAGAGCGTTGCAAGATTTCTTTTATATATTGCACAAAACAGACACGTCAGAATATGCTGCGGAAGGGAAATTCAAAATTCAATTGAAGAATCGGTAAGAACGGTTTTTATTGATTTAATAGATAAATATAAACTTTCTTATTTTATAAAACGCGACAGCCTTATAAACACTCAAACAGGCTCTAAAATATTTTTTAAAGGTTTTAGAGAACAAGGCAGAGTAAATATTAAAGGGCTTGAAGGCGTTGATATATTATGGATTGATGAAGCTCAGTCAATTGCAAAAACAACTCTGGATATTATAATTCCGACAATAAGAAAGAAAAATTCAGTAATTATATTTACTATGAACAGATACACACGTTTTGATTCCGTGTATAATTTCTGCTCTAAAAGAGATGACTGCCTTCATATAAATATATGCTATTTTGATAACCCTTTTGTTGATGAAAAAATTATAAAAGAGGCAAATATTTGTGAAAAGTACAATTACAACGATTATAAAGAGGCGGGGATCGACCAGGTATTTGTGCAGGACAATCAGTCTGCCTCCGTCAAGG
>CANQLJ010000055.1 GCA_947624685.1 Candidatus Gastranaerophilales bacterium
GCTAAAAGTGTTTCAACGGTATGTAAGGGGATTGTTTTGGGCAAAATCAAGGGCTCGCGTAATTTTAGGTGCATTTTGCTGAATGGATTTCTGTTAATTATGTCTTTATATTCAAGATAATGGAAAAACGCTTTTACAGAGGCAAGCTTCCTTTTGACTGTCTTTGGTTTGTAATCCTGATTGAGCTTGGCAATATAATTTTCCAGAATAATAGTAGTGATGCTGCATACATCAGTATCGGATACATGGGCTGCAAACTGCCGAAGATCAATCCTATATGCCTTTAGTGTCTTGCTGTCCAGCCGTTTCTGGCATTGGCAGTATTGCAGGTAATTTTTGATGTTTGTCTGTAAATTGTTCATAAATAAGACTCCTTTGCTATTAATTTTTTATTTATTTTACCAAATCTGCGAATTATTCAGAATATACGATTATTTTAATTGATGGATAATGAGATTAGATGTGCATAGCATAAGAGATTATGGCTCTGTAACAATATTCAATATCAAAGATTATCTTATTAATGACACTATTAAAAAACAGCGGCAAGGCGATAAAAAAGCCTTTGCCGCTGTTTTTGTTATTCATTACAATAGACACTTGCAGAGCGTATTTTATATTGTTTTAACTAATTTGTTTATAATATGAAAATAAGGTGCTGCCCCTCTATAATCCGGTAAAAGCGAAGGGTGGCAATTGATGTAGCCCATTTTGGTTGTATTTAGAAATTCTTTTTTTAAAAGATAATTATAGGAACAAACAACCCCTATATCAGCATTCAGTTCACCCAATTTTTCAACATAGCTTGCTTCGTTGGGGCTTTCAATAAATTCAAATAATTTTAAATTTCGGCTTTCAACAAAACCTTTAAAGAAATTAAATGTCTCATGGGTTTTTTTAGGCGGGACAACACAAACAATGTTAAATTTTTTCTCAAGCAAATTATCAAGACAAACAAGCGCCATATCAGGCATTCCGACAAAAACAATTTTCAATTTTTCATCATTTTGTTTTTCTTGCATAGCTAATTTTTCCATAAATCCCGATTAAAAATCGCCAAAAATGGTATTATTTCAAGCCTTCCTACCATCATAAGCAAAATCAAAATCCATTTTGTAATGTTATTTAAAGAGCTAAAGCTATCCATTGGCCCCAATATCCCGAAAGCCGGGCCGATATTTCCGATGCTTGCGGCGCTTGCGCTCAGTGCAACAGTGATATTTTTTTCTATAAGCAAAATCAAAAAAGCGCCCAGCGCAAAAACAACAAAATAAAAAGCCAAAAACGCAACCATTTGAGAAATTATGTCGTTACTTATCGGGCTTCCTTCAATTTTTATCGGGTAAACGGCGTTTGGGTGCATAATTTTATTTAATTCTCTTTTTAAATATTTTCCCATAAAAATCCATCTGATGACTTTAATTCCGCCCGAAGTCGATGTGGCGCAGCCGCCTGTGAAAAAGGCTAAAAACAAAATGACTTTTGAAGTTATATCCCAATCGATATAATTACAAAGCGCAAAGCCTGTTGTTGTCATTGTTGAAATTGTTTCAAAAAACGAATTTAAAAAGGCTTGTTTAATTGGGTATTTTGAATTGATAATGAGGCTCAGAGCTAAAAATATCGAAATAAAAAGAAATATTCTTAAATAGCCTCTAAATTCTTCGCTTTTAAAAATATGGGTGATTTTTTTATTTTTCAATCCCCGATAAATCAAGATATAGTTGATTCCCGCAATAAACATAAAAACAAGAACGCAAAGAGCAATTTTTGAACTGTGGAAATCATAGATACTGTTTGGCATGTGCAAAAATCCGCCCGTGGCAATAGTCGAAAGCGATGTTATCGTTGCTTCATAAAAATCAAGCCCAAGATATTTTAAAATCATAATCTCGCTTAACGTAAGCGTAAAATATATCCCCCAAAGCCAGCTTGCCGTGTATCTTATCCGAGGAGTCGGTTTATCTTCCGTTGGTGCGGGGACTTCAGCATAAAACATTTGTCTTCCCGCAACGGCGACTTTGGGTAAAACCGCAATAAAAAGGACAACTATACCCATTCCGCCAAACCATTGCGTTAAGGAGCGAAAGAAAAAGAGGCTTCTGGGGTATAAGCTGAAATCGTCCAATATTGTAGCACCCGTTGTTGTGACGCCGCTTGTTGCTTCAAAAAAAGCGTTTGTTAAATCAATGTTATAAAAAAGATAAGGAATAGTACATATTATAGCAAACAAAACCCACGCAAAAAGCACTACGCCCAAGGATTCGGATTTTTTGATGCTGTCTATTTCTTTTTGAGGGATTTTTTTAATCGAAAACAAGAACCCGATAATTATGGAAACAATCCCCGTAACGAGAAACGGCGCTATTGCGTCATATTCTTTCAATAAAACCGCACAAACTATCGGAATAATAAACAAAACACCGATATATTTTGCCATAAGCGCCAAAATATTAAAAATCAAATTATATCTCATTTATCAAAAAATTCCTTAATTGTTACGACATCGTCGGTTTTTGTAAATATCAATAATTTATCGTGCGCTTTAATTGTCGTGTTTCCTTTGGGGATGATAATTCTTGAACCCCTTCTGATAATTGCTATGACGCCTGCCGTGGGCATTTTTATTTCGCAAAGCGGTTTTTCTTTAAATTCATCGTGCAAAATAATTTCCAATATTTCACCCTGTCCCTGTTCGACTGTTGCGATTATTCCCTGGCGAGAGTCGATTATTCTGTTTTTAATTTCGGTGACACAAGCTTGTGTGGCTGATATTGCAACATCAACTCCGACATGCTCGAATAACCCGGTGGTAGAGCTTTGAGAAACCCTTGTTACAACTTTTTTTGCACCGATTTGTTTTGATAAAAGCGAGCAGAGAAGGTTTTTTTCATCGTTATTGGTAATTGCCACAACTACATCGCATCTTGAAATTTCTTCCTGTTCCAATAGTTCAAGGTTAGTCCCCGAACCGTTTAAAATTAGCGCTTTTTTAAGATTCAATGATAAATTTTCGCATCTTTCATAATTCGCTTCAATGATTTTAACATCCATTGAAGTCTTTTCCAATTGCAGCGCAAGTTCATAGCCCAATGTGCCCGCGCCGATTATGGCAATTTTTTTAACTTTTCCTTTGGATTCAAAAAGTTCGCTTGCCGCAATATCAAGCCCGACGGGCGTACCCATCAAAATTGCCTTGTCGTTTAACAAAAATTCGCTGTTTCCGTTAGGGATAAAAAGTTCATCGTTTCGAACAATCCCCACAACCAAGACTTCAGAATTAAAATAACAGTCTTTTAATTTTTTATTCAAAAGTTCGGAATCTTCTTTAATTCTATATTCCAAAAGTCTTGCTCCGCCATGGGCAAAATTTTCAACATCAACCGCCTCAGGCACCGTTATAATTCTAAATATTTCTTGCGCAAGAAGCTTTTGAGGCCAAATAATATTTTCAACATTTTGGATATATGATGATTTATATTCGTCTTTTAGGATGTTTAAAGATTCCATCAGCTCTTTCTTTTGAACAAAACAAATCGTTTGAACATCGTTTACTTCTTTTGCCATAAGGCAAGCTAAGATATTACTTTCATCATCATCGCTCAGCGCAACAAAAGCATCGTTTTTTGTAAAATTAATCTCTTTTAAAAGTTTAATATTAATAGCATCCGCGCAAATTGTCCCAATATCGAGCTTTGATAAGGAATCTAATTTTTTTTGATTATCATCAATTATAATGACATCGTGGTCTTCAAATAATTCGCTTGCAATTGCGTTAGATTTTTCATTTGCGCCATATATTACTATTTTCATAAAAATTACTATCCTTTGATTTTGTTTTAAAAAGGAAATTTCCCAAACATATTAGGCGGGACTTTCCCTTTTTTGTTTTTGCCTTTGAAAGATTCTTTTAATCCTCCTAAACCCTTCATCATCTTTCTCATCGTTTCAAATTGAGATATAAATGCGTTGAGTTCGTTTAGATCCATGCCCGAACCTTTTGCAATTCTTTTTTTCCTGGAAGCATTTAAAATATTGGGGTTTTTGCGCTCTTGTGGCGTCATGGATTGGATAAAAACTTCAATTTTTTTAAATTGTTTTTCGCCTTCATTAGATATTTTATCGGCATCATTTTTACTTATCCCCAAAGGAAGCATCGATAAAATCCCGCCCAATGACCCCAAGGCTTTAATTTGTTTTTGAATTTTTAAAAAGTCTTCAAAGCTGAATTGGTCTTTGAGCATCTTGTCTTCAAGCTTTTGAGCTTCTTTAATGTCGATATTTTTTTGCGCCCTCTCAACTAACGTCACAACATCACCCATCCCCAAGATGCGATTTGCCATTCTTTCAGGGTGAAATTCTTCTAAAGGCGTTACATATTCGCTCTCTGAAATGAGCTTAATCGGCTTATTTGTCGATTGAACGATGCTTAGCGCGCATCCGCCTTTTGTGTCGCCGTCGAGTTTTGTTAAAATAACACCGTCGATTCCGATTTGTTCATTAAAATTGAGCGCAACTTCAACCGAACTTTGCCCAATCATCGAATCGACCACAAGAAGCTTTTCGTTAATGTTAAAACTGTGATTTAAAAGCATAAGCTCCGCCATCATCTCATTATCAATTTGGCTTCTTCCTGCGGTATCAAATATTATTACCGTATTATTATTTTGTTTAGCAATTTCTAATGATTGTTTTGCTATTTTTAAAACATCTTTTTCATTATCAAGAGAGAAAAAATCGAGCTTATTATTATCAGCTAACGTCTTCAATTGCAAAATTGCCGCGGGACGATAAACGTCCAATCCCACAAGCAGTGGACTTTTTCCTTCTTGTTTTAGTTTGAGAGCAAGTTTAGCTGCACTTGTGGTTTTACCTGACCCTTGAAGCCCAAGCATCATGATAATTGAAGGGTTAGTGTCAAGATTTAAAGGCGAGCGCTTTTGCCCTAAAAGCGAAGTTAATTCATCGTTTACGATTTTAACCAATGTTTGGCCCGCATTTGTTGATTTAACAACATCAGCTCCGATTGCTTTATCTTTAATTGATGAGATAAAAGATTTAACGACGTTCAATGAAACATCAGCTCCCAAAAGAGCGCGTCTGATTTCTCGAAGCGCATCGTGCATGTTTTCTTCGTTTAAGGTTGAATTGTTTTGCGCTTTGGCTATAATTTCTTGTAATTTTTCGGATAGACTATCGAACATAAAAACATTCTACTATAAAAATTTTAAAATGTAATAAATTTAAAAAAGCAAAAGGGGATTAGCCCTTTTGCTTTTACCGAGCAAGTTTTTGCAATTGTTCGGGTAAACTCCTATATAGTTTTCCATCTCTGTGTATCGAAACGACTTTGACATCCGCTTCAATATACGTCTTTTGTTCCTTTTCATCAGTTACTTTTTGATAAAAAGTTATGTAGTATTTTCCAATCTCTTTGATTTTCGTATCTATTTTAACAACATCATCTAACTTGGCTGAAATTTTATATTTTATGTCAATATTAGATACAGGCAATATTATATCTTCTTTTTCAAGCTCTTTTAGGTTCAATCCCGCATCCTCACAGAGCATCACCCGCCCCATCTCGAGCCATCTAAGGTAGCTTCCGTGCCAAACAACACCATAGGCATCAGTGTCACTGTAGAATACTTTTGTTTGAAACCCATGCTTCATAGGTGCTATTCTAGCACAAACCTAATCAAAAAGCGAGTTTTGTTTTTTGTGTTGTTAAAAACTGTATCTTTTTTTCCTTATTTTTGCCATTTTACTATTGTTATTACTATTTATCGCTTATCGCTTCAAGGCAGTCTTTGCAGATTCCTTGTTCGTTTAAGTCTCGATATTTCCAACAGCGGACGCATTTTTGACCTTGCGCTTTAAGAACTTTGACGTCATATTCGTCTTGAGAATATGTATTTAGCGCATCTTGACCCTCGTCTTTAATATAAACGTGAGATACGATATATAAATCGCTCAATTGGGGAGAGTATTTTTCCAATAATTTTGATTTTTCGCTGTTTTTAGATGTGATAATAATATCGGATTCAAGTGAAGAGCCGATTATTTTAGCTTCATTTGAGCGCAAAGGTTCGATTGCTTTTGTGACAATTTCTCTTGTTCTTAAAAGTTCGCAAAATTCTTTTTCTAAAGTATCATTTTTCCATTCATCCTTTGCTTGAACCCATGACGTCAAAAGTACCGATTCAACATCTTTTTGGCAATTCGGAATATTCATCCAGATGTCCTCAGCCTGATGAGGCATAACGGGAACAAGGATTCGAACTAATGCGTGTAAAATTTCATACATCACACTCTGGCATGCCCTTCTTGAAAGGGATTTTTTGCCTTTTGTATATAATCTGTCTTTTACAATATCAAGGTAGAATGAACTTAAATCGGTGCTTGCAAAGTTTTGAAGATATTGGAAGTATCTATAAAATTCATAGCTTTCAAAAGCACTGTTTACATTATCTATCAATTGAGCAAGTCTTGAAAGAGCGAATTTATCAATGTTTTCAAGGTTTTCATATTGAACATAATCGACTTTGGGGTCAAAATCGCATAAATTTCCAAGCAAAAATCTTACGGTGTTTCTTGTTTTTTTGAAAACTTCAACAAGCTGTTTAATTAAATTATCGCCGATTTTAACATCATTTCGATAATCAACGCTCGCTGCCCAAAGCCTTAATATATCAGCTCCATAATTTTTTATAATATCATCGGGTCTGATATAATTCCCCAGTGATTTTGACATTTTTCTGCCGTCTTCTCCAAACACAAACCCATGGGTTAAAACTTGTTTATATGGAGCATGGCCTGAGGTTGCAACAGCAGTTAAAAGAGAGGATTGAAACCAGCCTCGATGTTGGTCTGAGCCTTCAAGATACATATCAACGGGAGTTGGACCCAGTTCTTCTTTTCTTTTTTCAACAACCGCTCTCCAAGATATTCCTGAGTCGAACCAAACATCCATAATATCTTTTTCTTTTATAAAATGAACGCTTCCGCATTTTGGGCATTTATAGCCAACGGGCAAAAGTTCATTTGCGCTATATTTCACCCAAGCGTCAGAAGATTCTTTTTCAAAGATTTTTGCAACATTTTCTATTGTTTCATCGTTGCAGATGATTTCCCCGCAATCTTTACATGTGAAAATAGGAATTGGTACTCCCCATGCTCTTTGGCGTGAAATACACCAATCGGAGCGGTTTTGAACCATATTGCCTATTCTTGATTCACCGGAAGCAGGAATCCACTTGACTTTTTTAATTTCATCGAGCGCTTGGCTTCTGAATTTATCCACACGAACGAACCATTGAGGCGTGCTTCTATACATAACGGGGTGTTTGCATCTCCAGCAATGAGGGTAAGAGTGGACAATTTCTTGAGATTTAATTAATGCGCCTTTTTCTTTTAATCTTTCTATTACGATTGCATTTCCTTTATAGTATGGAACGCCTTCTAAATCGGGAACTTCGTTTGTCCAGCATCCTTTGGAATCAAAAGGAGAGAATGTTTCAAGATTATATTTCTGCCCGACTTCCCAGTCCTCAAGCCCATGCCCCGGCGCTGTATGAACGGCACCCGTACCTGCATCTAGCGTTACGTGGTCCCCTAAGATTAAAAGAGAATATTTATCATAAAGGGGATGTTTTGCTTTTTTGTTTTCAAATTCATCGCCTTTTAATGACCCTAAAATCTTGATATTTTCCCATTCGACATCATTTTTAAAGCTATTTAAAAGATCGCTTGCGACAAAATAATTTTCCCCTTTATATTCAAAAATTGTATAATCAAACCTCGGATTTAAGCATATTGCAACGTTAGACGGGATTGTCCAAGGAGTTGTTGTCCAGATGATTGAATATAGTTTGTTCGTTGAATTAATGTTTGCTTTTTTGTAGATTTCTTGTTCATCAACAAGCTCAAATTTTACATAGATTGAATCCGATTTGATATCGGCATATTCCACTTCCGCTTCTGCTAATGCCGTTTCGCAATCCGCACACCAATAAACGGGCTTTAAGCCTTTTTCGATGTAGCCTTTTTTGTACATTTGCCCAAAAACTCTGATTTGTTCGGCTTCATATTCGGGTGCTATTGTTAAATATGGTTTTTCCCAATTTCCCAAAACTCCGAGGCGCTTAAAAGCCGCTTCTTGACCTTTTAGGCTGTTGAGAGCATATTCTCTGCATTTTTGTCTTAATTCGCTCTCCGTTATTGAATGTCTTCCGCCTTTGAGGTTTTTTACAACTGCGTTTTCAATGGGAAGCCCGTGTGCATCATACCCAGGAACATAAGGAACATAATGACCGCTCATTGTTTTATATTTATTTATAATATCTTTTAAAATTTTATTTAAGGCAGTACCGACGTGGATTTTATCCGAACTTAAATAGGGAGGGCCGTCATGGAGTACAAAAGGCGAATTGTCTTTATTTTTTTCAAGCATTTTTTCATAAATTTTATTTTCCTGCCAGAATTTTTGTATCTCTAATTCCCTAACGGTTGCATTTGCCCTCATGGCAAGTGTTGTCGAAGGCAAATTCAAAGTGTCTTTAAGTTCTTTTTCTTCAATCATTTTCAATCCTCATAAATTAGTTTTTTGATTAATTAAAATTATACAATAAAAAAGTATAAATATATAATTTATTTTTGTGTTATGATTTAAAAAAAGACTTTCGAGGAGAGAAAATAACAAAATGGCTTTAATTGATATTCTTTTAAAAATTTTTAAAGACCCAAATGTCAGAAAAATCAACAAAATCATGCCCATAGTGGATAGAATCAACACTCTTGAAGAAGAATATTCTAAGCTCACCGACGAACAATTAAGAGCAAAAACTGACGAATTTAAAGAAATTCTATCTAAAAGACCAACTTCGTCTGATATTAAGCAAGATAGAATTTTAGAAAAAAAAGCGCTCGATGAAATCCTTCCCGACGCTTTTGCGACAGTTAGAGAAGCAGGGAAACGGGTATTAAATCTTCGCCATTTTGATGTTCAGTTAATAGGCGGAATCTTTCTCCATGAAGGTCACATTGCCGAAATGAGAACGGGAGAAGGAAAAACCCTTGTTGCAACATTACCTGCCTATTTAAACGCATTGACAGGCAAAGGCGTCCATGTCGTAACCGTAAACGATTATCTTGCAAAGCGTGATAGAGACTGGATGGGAAAAATATATGAATTTTTGGGGCTCACAGTGGGCGTAATCCTTTCAAGCGGTGAATATAACAGCTATGAAAGTAAAAAAGAAGCCTATATGTGCGATATTACCTATGGCACAAATAACGAATTCGGTTTTGACTATTTAAGAGATAATATGGCATCCGACATTAATTCATTAGTCCAAAGACCCTATAATTACGCCATAATCGATGAAGTCGATTCAATTTTAATCGATGAAGCAAGAACACCGTTGATAATTTCGGGGCGTCTTGAACAATCCGCAAGAACATATCAAATAATGGCTCAAATTGCGCCCATTCTTGTCAAAAACGAACACTATGAAGTTGATGAAAAAAATAAAAACATAATTTTAACCGAACAGGGCGTTATAAAAGCCGAAGAACTCTTGCATGTTGATGAACTTTTTGATGTTAAAACGCAATACGCTCATCACCTTCTGCAGGCTCTTAAAGCAAAAGAACTGTTTGTTAAAGATACCGATTATGTTATAAAAGATAATCAAATTATGATAGTCGACGAATTTACGGGTCGTATTATGGAAGGAAGAAGATGGTCTGACGGGCTTCATCAGGCAATTGAAGCAAAAGAAGGCGTCAAAATTCAAGATGAAACCCAAACTTTAGCATCAATCACTTTCCAAAATCTCTTTAGATTGTATCCGAAGCTCTCGGGCATGACAGGTACTGCGATGACTGAAGAAGCGGAATTCGGCAAAATCTATAACCTTCAAGTAACCCAAATCCCGACCAATAGAGAAGATATAAGAATTAATCTTCCCGATGTGATTTATAAAACAAAAGAGAAAAAATACGAATATGTGGCTAAAGAAATTGCACAAATGGCTTCAATCGGCAGACCGACGCTTGTGGGGACAATTTCAATTGAAAAATCCGAGTATCTTTCAAAAATCTTAAAAAAGATGGGTATTAAACATAATGTCTTAAATGCAAAACACCACGAAAAAGAAGCCTATATCGTGGCTCAAGCGGGAAGATTGGGCGCTGTCACAATAGCAACCAATATGGCAGGCAGAGGAACGGATATTCTCTTGGGTGGAAATGCCGAATATCTTGCAAAAGAAGAGCTTGATAAAATGGGGGTAACTCCCGAGCATCCGGATTATGAAAGAATTAAAAATCAGGCGCTTGAAAACGCAAGAATAATAACTCAAAAAGAACATGATGAAGTAGTAAAACTCGGAGGACTTCACGTAATCGGTACAGAGCGCCACGAATCAAGAAGAATTGATAATCAACTGAGAGGACGTGCCGCACGTCAGGGTGACCCGGGGTCTACAAGGTTCTTTTTATCTTTGGAAGATGATTTAATGAGGATTTTTGGCGGAGAAAAGATTGCAAAATTAATGACAATGCTGAATGTCGACGATGATACGGCGATAGAAAATGTACTTATCACCCGCCAGATAGAATCTGCGCAAAAGAAAGTCGAAACATATCATTTTGATATAAGAAAATCCGTCCTTGAATATGATGATGTTATGAACATCCAAAGGGAAAAATTCTATTATCAAAGAAGAAAAGTTCTTGCTTCTCAAAATCTTCAAAGCGATATAAGTTTTATGATAAACAAAGAAACAGAGCGGATTTTGTCGCAATACATAAACAAAGACATGTCTCCTCAAGAATATATTTGGGATGATTTAGTGATGTTTACAAAAGAATTTATAAGCGTATTTCCTCAAGCGAAGGATAAATTGAAGCCTGATGACATTAAATCAATGCGAGCAGGTGAGATTTTAACGAAGCTTAAAATGATTGCGCAAGATTGTTATCGCGAATTTGAAATTGAAACGGTTCAAAACTTTAACGCCGGAATGAAACAGTATTACGGCGATAATTTCATTGTTCAAGAACCATTTAAAGACGATAACATCATTCGCCATTTAGAAAGAGATATTTTGCTTCAGGTGGTTGACGCTAAATGGATTGACCATCTTGGAAATATTGACATGCTTAAAGATTCGATAGGGCTTGTTGCTTACGGACAAAAAGACCCTCTTATCGAATATAAAAAAGAAGCGTACAATCTTTTTAATGCTCTAATGGCCGAAATTCAATCCGAAACAGTACAGCATCTATTCAGAGCCAAATTCGCAATACAGGTTTTTGACGAACCCGAACAGGGCTAGCATCCTCTAAGTGTGTTATTTTCTGTCGTGCCGAACCGGCAAGAATTTGGTGTGCATCGGATTTTCTGTTCGCATGAAGCGTTTAGGGTCTAACCGGGATAAGCAGCCTCACAAACAAGCACCCGTCACCCTGAACTGGCGAGAATTTAGCGTGTAAGCGTAATTTTCTGTTCTCTTTGAGCGATTCAGGGTCTGACTAAGTATAGTGATTCATAAAAATGCACCATCATTGCAGGTAAAATACCCCGTCATTGCGGGCCCCGACCCGCAATCTCTTCACCTTGGATATAATACTTTACTTTTGTCTTGTTTTAATTTCTTATGGGGCTTGAAAAAAGAAAAAATGGGTATATAATAAATATAAAAGGGCGGATAGGTAGCACCCTATCCATTGAAAGCCCTTGATATTTATTTGATTCTTAGCGCTATTATTATTAAAAGAATAAGCAATAGCGCTTTTTCAGTAATAAACATCTTCTTC
>CANQLJ010000056.1 GCA_947624685.1 Candidatus Gastranaerophilales bacterium
CCCAACCTGATACCCAATCTGATACCCAAGCGGCCCAAGCAACCCAAGCAGAAAATACAACATCAACGGATACTCAAACCCAAGAACCTGCCGAAGAAAGTACCAATGTTGAAACCCCCGTTGCCCCTTCGGAAAGCGAGGATGAAACCTTAGGCCAAACTTCAAATACCCCAAGTGTTATTCCAAGCGCTGTCCCAAGTACCGTCCCAAGCACTTCCACAGAGCCGCAAGCGCCGGCTGATAACACTTGCGATACGCAAGGCCTAAGCGAAGCACAAAAAATGTATGTGATAAATACATTGAGCACTATGCCTGAACAATGGCGCAATTTGGGCGTTGAAGAAATTGACAGCATTCAAATTAACGATGATGGCTCAATGACATATCAATCTGGTGAAAAAGAATTTACAACATTGAGTTTGATTGACGATGTGCCCCATAAAATAACCGCAAGAAGGGTATATGACGCAAATAAAAATGTCGTATTGGAATTTTGTACGGACACTTCCATGGTTAAAAACTATGAAAATACGGTCGAACAAAGCGAAAACTATACAAGAATATATGAAGATAATAAATTATCTTACACATCATACCCCGACGGCAAAATCGCCCTAAAAGACATAAACGGCAATAATGTTGAAATATCGGATATTACAAAGATAAATAAAGTGGTAGACGCAATTGAAAAAAACGATGTTGACCCGATTAAATTATGTAATATCTATGAAAAAATTAACAAAGAATCGTTTAGCGATGCGCTATATAACTATGACAACAATTGGCTTCATATATTTAGCCGCTCTTTAGGTTCTTTGACGGTTAAATATACCGAAAAACTCGCTCAAAAGCTCGAAAACGGCAATGTCTCGGATAGTGATATGGCAAAAATCTGCGAACAAATAAATGCTGATTTATCAAGAGACGATAGCAAGGACGCAGGATGCATTATAATCAACCTGAAGCGCAATTTATCGCCTGAAGTTTTTGATAATTTATGTGAATTTTATGATAAACAATATAGCACCTCTTTAAAAGACACGTATTTAGAACGTTTCGCTTAAAAAAACGAGAAATAATTGAATAAGGAAGAATGTATGGCACAAAATGTAAACCCCTCACCAAACAGCAGCAGCAGCTCTAAAAGCTACGATACAACCAAAAAGAAAGTCGAATATTCGCACGTCGAAGGTTCTCCCGATGTCGATAGCGCAGATGAATTGTTTTCAAACTTCCCCGAAAGTTATGACAACACAAGGGAAGGCGTGAATTATGAACATGCGGGAAATGCTAACAGCGCTGATGAACTATTTTCAGACTTCCCCGAAAGCTACGACAACACCCCCAAGCGAGATGTTGACTATGATGGCGCTTTTGATGATTATGACACAAGCTACACTTCATCGGGCAGAGATGTAGACTATGAGGGTGCATTTAGCGATTACGATACAAGCTACACTTCGACTGGTCGAAACACCGACTACGATGGCGCCTTTGATGATTATGACACTTCTTACACTCCGACAGGAAAAGACACCGACTATAATGGCGCGTTTAGCGATTATGACACATCTTATACCCCTCAAGGGCGAGATGAGGACTATAGCGGCGCATTTAGCGACTATGATACGTCTTATTCTACAGCAGGGTCAACAACTTCAAGACAAGATACCGATTTTTCGGGAGCTTTTGACGAATTCGACACGCAATACCATAAAGCTCAAGATACGACGCCCTCAACGACGCCCTCAACCACGCCAACACCATCAACCACGCCCTCAACAACACCCTCAACTACGCCCATAGCACAACCCATGGGCCCATCGGCCGCAAATGAAAGCACGGCGGCAAGCGAAAGCGTGAATGGAAATGCGAATGCGGGTATGGGCCCGAATGCCGGTACAAATAGTGATGAAACAACGGCTGATGAAACAACGGCCAAAGACGAACAAACGAGCGCAAACGATGACACAAAGACAAATTATGATGTAACGACATTTGATAAAGCCTATGAAACGGCGCTTGAAAACCCAAAAGAAGCGATAAATATCGCAAGAGAATATGACAAAAACAATGAAGCGCAAATCAGCTCGGGCGAAAAACGCTCGTTTATCCAAGAGCTCTTAAAGACAATCAAAGAAGGCGATACAAAAAAATATGCCAAAGCCCTTAAAGAATTATATGGCGCAGATAACACGATAAGCAAAGACGATGCGCTTTATCTTGCAAGGCAATTAAAAGATGTCATCGACTATGACACTTGGTATGAAACGGAAGACAACGATTTTATATCGCAATTGCTCCATGATATAAGCAAAGACAATCTTATGATTCTTGAAAGCGCATTTGACGAACTATACGGCGATGAAGAAGGCGGAAAACTTTATGACAGGCTGAAAAAGAAAAATAAACTTTTCTTAACCGACTTTGGTAAATTTGGAAAATAAATAAATTTCGCGCAACTTTTCAAATATTTGATTGACTAAGAAATATTTGTTTACTAAAATTTTTAGTAAAGATAAAAACAAAAAGGAATTGTTGCAAATATGGAAAAGTGTGTAGCGGTCATCGGATGCGGTCTTTGGGGCAGAAATATCGTTCGAAATTTCTATAACCTCAATGTATTGCATAGCGTATGTGATTTGGACATGGAAAATCTAAAGATGGTAACACAGCTTTATAGTGATGTTCGAACCACAAACGATTTTAACGGATTACTATTAAACCCGGAGATAAAGGCGCTCTGCGTCGTGACCCCGAGCCATACGCATTTTAATTTAGTTAAAAAAGCACTTCTGGCAGGAAAACACGTCTATGTCGAAAAACCAATCTCAACATCATCTGCCGAAGCTTTAGAATTAAAAGAGCTTGCGCAAAAGATGAACGTGAAACTTCTTGTGGGGCATCTTTTATTGTATCACCCTGCCGTCAATCGCCTCAAGATGCTTATTGCCCAAGGAGTTTTGGGGGATATTAAATATGTCCAATCAGACAGGCTCAACATAAACTATTTTAAAAACGACAGAAGCGTTATGTG
Organism: Candidatus Gastranaerophilales bacterium; assembly: GCA_947624685.1. Taxonomy (GTDB): domain Bacteria; phylum Cyanobacteriota; class Vampirovibrionia; order Gastranaerophilales; family Gastranaerophilaceae; genus RUG14156. Next base: position 3,038 of record CANQLJ010000056.1, read on the forward strand.
GGATTTAGCGCCCCATGACGTCTCGATGATTGCTCATATCACGGGCCGCGCTCCATTGAAGGTTCTAAGCGCCGTCGGAGCTCAAAGCGAAATAGAAAATATTTTTGATATAACCCATTTGACGATTGAATTTGAAGATAATATCATCACCCAAGTCTCCGATAGCTGGATACATCCGCAAAAAAGAGTGAGCCTTCTTGTTCGCGGTACAAAAGCGACAGCGATATTGGATGATACAATCGAAGTGGGCAAATTGAAGGTTTATGACAACGACAAAGACAATCAAAAAGATATTGAAATATTTGATTATCTTGAAATTGAGCCTTTGAAGCTTGAATGCCAGCACTTTTTAAATTGCATCGAACATGACAAAACCCCGCGCTCGGATGGTGAAAACGGCTATATGATTGTAAAAATCCTGGAAAGCGCGGAAAATATGCTTCTTGGCGCTAAAAAAGCCCAATTGGATAACCACGAATTCAGACTCTCAAGAAGCAAGGGCTAATTGCTCCCTCCTTTTTCTTTTTTCCTTTCTTTAGCTTGGGTCAACTTTAGAAAGTTCGACTTTTTTCCCATACTGCTGCAAAATTTCGCAAGCTTTCTTTAATTGCGGGTCTTTATTTGCTTTTATGTCATCTTCCGTTATATCAACGACATAATCGGGCGTGATACCTTTTTGGTGGATGTCCGTGCCGTTTGGGGTGAGATATTTTTGAATTGTGATATGAAGCGCGCTTCCGTCGGGCAATTTGTTGATTTCTTGTACCAAACCTTTTCCAAAAGACTTTTTACCCACAATTGTCGCTCTTTTGTTGTCCTTTAATGCGCCCGATAAAATCTCGGATGCCGAAGCGGAGCCTCCGTTTATAAGTACAACAACCGGCTGATTAGTCGAGACTTGCGAAAGCGAGTTTTGCGTTTCTTTATAGCCGTCTCTATCGACTGTCGAAACGATTGTTTTAGAGCTCAAAAGCATATCCGCAATGTAAATGGCGTTAGTTAAAAGCCCGCCGGGGTTTGAACGAAGGTCGATTATGATTCCGTCTTTATCTTTCATTTCTTCAAGTGCTTGTTGAAATTCGCTTGCGGCATTTTTTGAAATGAAGGAGCTGAGGCGTATATAGCCGAGATTTTCATCGACTGAGCCGATTTTTGGAGCTTTTGTCGAGACGGATTTTAATTCGATATTTGCCCTCTCGACGGTGTAGAGCTTGTTTTGTTCACCCTTTCTTTTAATTAAAAGGTTGACTTTTGTGCCTTCCGGGCCTCTGATTTTATCTGCCGCAGCTTCGACGGTTATCCCTTTTGTCGATTTTCCGTCAATTTCAAGGATTTCATCTTCGCTTTTTAACCCCGCGCGCTCGCCCGGGGTGTCTTCTAAGGGCGCAATAATTAATAATTTTCCGTCTCTAACGCCTATTTGAACGCCTATTCCTTTTAAAGAGCCTTGAATAGATTCAGATTCTTCTTTATATTCTTTCGGGGTTAAAAATTTCGTATAGACGTCGCCTAAAGAATCGACCATTGTGCCGATTGCGACATAGGCATCTTCTTCGTCTTTTATGACTTCATCATATTTATGGCGCCAACGCTCCCAGTTTTGTTGGTTTTGGGTGTCATCGACATATTTAGAATTAATCAATTTCCAAGCTTTATCATATAAACCTTGCGGAGTTGTGGCAAGCGCCGGGTTTGAGATATTTGTGATTGCAAAAAGCAATAGCACAAGCGCAAATATAGATAGTCTTTTTAGCATTTGTTTTAAATTCATCAAATTCATTAAAATTTCCTTTTTAATTTTGATTTTTGTCTTTATTATAGCAAAACTAAAAATCTTTTGTACATATAAAGGAGTATATTTATTTAACCTTAATAGATTATTTTTGTTTTTGAATTTTTAAAAATTTGCGAAAAAAGCAAAATAATGCAATAATTAATACATTAAGTCAATTTAAAAAGTTTTTAAAAAAATATTATTATTAAAAAAGGATAAAAAATGAGAAGCGACGCAATTAAAAAAGGAATCGAACATGCAGGCCACAGAGCCCTTTTATACGCCGGAGGCATCAGTGATAAAAATCTTGATAAGCCCTTTATCGGTATTGCAAGCTCATTTTCCGATTTAGTCCCCGGACATAACGGAATGAGAGATCTTGAAAGACAAATTGAAAAAGGAATCCACTCTAATGGCGGCCAAGCGTTCATCTTTGGCGTCCCTGCCGTCTGTGACGGCATTGCGATGGGTCATTGCGGAATGCGCTATTCTCTTCCGAGCAGAGATTTAATCGCAGATTGCGTCGAAACGGTCGCAAGCGCCCATCAATTAGACGGGCTTGTATTGTTATCAAATTGCGATAAAATCACCCCCGGGATGCTCATTGCGGCATTAAGACTGAATATTCCCTGTATCGTTGTAACGGCGGGGCCTTCTTTAGAAGGTCATTGCAAAGGTCAAACCCTGACTTTCATTCGAGGTTCATCGGAAGCTGTGGGGAAATATAGAATCGGCGAAATTACAAAAGAAAAACTCTGCGAAATGGAACACTACGCTTGCCCCACAATCGGCTCTTGCCAAGGTTTATACACGGCAAATACATTAGCTTGTCTTACCGAAGTTATGGGAATGAGTCTCCCCGGGTGCGCATCAGCCAGCGCCGTGTCGTCTAAAAAACGAAGAATAGCTTTTGAATCGGGCTATGCAATTTGTGACATCATCAAAAACAACATTTTACCAAAAGATGTAATAACCTATGAATCAATCAGAAACGCAATTGTGGTCGATTTGGCAATGGGTGGCTCCACTAATTCCATTCTTCATCTTTTGGCTATCACAAATAGCGCAGGCATTGATTTAACTTTAAACGATTTTGAAGAATTGTCAAATAAAATCCCTCAAATAATTAAGCTCGACCCTTCAAGTACGCTCACCATGACCGATTTAGATAACGCTGGAGGCATACCGGGCGTATTAAAGACAATTTATGGTAACACCTCTGAACTTAAAAACACTAAAAACGTCATTAATTTAACTTTGGAAGATATTGTAAACAGTGCTTGGGCGGATAATGAGGTCATAAAACCCTTTAATAATCCGATTACAAATAACCCCGGGCTTGCGATATTGCACGGAAACCTTGCCCCGGACGGTGCTGTAGTTAAAATATCGGGCGTTGATAAAGATGTATTTGAATTTACGGGCAGCGCAAAAGTCTATAACCACGAAGAAGACGCGATGAGAGCGATTGAAAATGACATTGTTAAAGAAGGAGACGTCGTTGTCATTCGCTATGAAGGCCCAAAAGGCGGCCCCGGAATGAGAGAGATGCTCGCTCCGACTTCACTTCTTGTCGGCAAGGGCTTGGGCAAAAAATGTGCCCTTATAACAGACGGCAGATTCTCTGGCGGCACGCGCGGGCTTTGCATCGGCCACATTTGCCCCGAAGCGTCAATCGGCGGGCCGATTGGCTTGATTCAAGACGGTGATAGAATTGAAATAAACATAAACAAAAGGACAATCAACCTTCTTGTTGACGAAGATGAGCTAAATAAAAGGAAACAAGACTTTAAACCCTACCAAAACGAAGTCAACAAAGGGTATTTGTCGAAATATCAAAGGAACGTATCTCAAGCGAACTTTGGCGCGATTGCGCAATAAACCTTGAAAATACTTGAAAATAAATTATGAACAAAAAAGCACTCATAATTGAAAGTTTAATTTGGCTGATTATTTTGTCGCTAATAGCGGGCATTGGCGCCTTTTGTTACAATAAATTTTATGTTAAACCCAATATTTATGTAATAAAATTCTCTGACATTGACGGCATCACAAAAGGCTCTCCCGTGCGCTTAATGGGGATTAATATCGGCTATGTTCGAAGCCTCAAGAGTGTTTCAAAGCATATCGACGTCGAAATCATTGTCACAAAAAGAAAGGTCAAAATCCCCGAAGGCACAAGGGCAAATGTCGTATTCTACGGGCTTGGCGGGTCAAAATCAATCGAACTTATGCCACCGGAAGGCGATTGCGAAGTTGGCATCCTCTCGGGCGAAACAATAAGGCTCAATGACGTTGCAAACGAAACAAAGGGACTTGTCGAAATCATTGAAATGATTGAAAAATACATTAAAAACCTCAACCAAAAAGGCATGGAAAAATTCTTAAACAGCATCCAAGAAATGAAGCACCAAGACATAAACGACATGGGCGACAAATTCAGCTCAATTGAAGACAGTTTAGTTGAAAAAACCGAAAAAATCCGCCAAGAACAAAACGAGGAAACAAAAAAAATCATAAAAATTAATGAAATAGTTGAAAAATTTAATAAATTTATAAAAAAATAATTTTATGATAGAATTTTTTTATAATAAGGATGAAATTGATGCCAAAAGTGCAAACGCAAAAAGAAATTGAAGTAGTGGTCGACGTTGAAACGACGGGCCTTGATTATACGAGAGAAAAAATTATCGAATTTGCCGGAGTGAAGCTTGTGAACGGCAAAATCAAAGATAAATTTGAAACCCTGATAAACCCCCATCAACACATCAGAAAGTCTTCCCAGGCAATCCACGGAATCAGCGAAGACGACTTAATCGATGCGCCCGATGAAAAAGAAATATACCCCAAAATCTTTGAATTCATTGGCGATGCGACACTTGTTGCGCACAACGCTATTTTTGACTTTTCTTTTTTGAATCGAACCTCAAAAAGGCTCTATAACAAGCCTTTGGAGAATAATTATGTCGATACGCAAATGATGTTTAAAGAGGTCTATCCGCAATATGAATCTTGCGGCTTAGACAGCCTTGTGACGGTCTTTAAAGGCTCAAACAAAAACCGCCACCGCGCGATGGGGGATGCTTATGCGCTTGCAAAATGTTATCCGAAATTGAAAGCTTTGTACTTCCAAAAATACAACTGGCAATTGTCCCAAATTGAGCATGTGGAGTATCTTTTCGAAAGATATTTAAGGCTTCAAAGCGCAATAAACACGATGCAAGCGGAGATTCAAGATTTAAGGTCGATTTTTAAGATTTATTTTGAAAAAGGCGGAGCTGACATAAAATCAAATACCGGCGAGATTTTGACCTATAACCACAAAAAAACTTTCTCCTATGATTTTTCTCAAATCAAAGACACGCTTGATGAAATAGGCGCATTGGAAAAAGCTGTCAAATTAAACAATGCCTTTGTCGACAGGCTTGTCAACGGCAACGGAATCAGCGAAGAAGCGAAAGACAAAATCAAATCCGCAAGGGTTGAGATAAGCGAAAATAAATCATTCAGCATCCAAAAGCCGGATAAAAAATAATATGCAAAAAAATTACCGAAAATGCCAAGCCTGCGCTTCAATTAAACCCAAAGAAGAATTAATCAAAATTGCAAAAATTTCCCCCAATTCTCTTGTGATTAACCCAAAATCAGACGTTTTATCAAGAAGCGCTTATGTATGCAAAAATATCGACTGCATTAAAACCTTAATCAAAAAGAAAAGATTAAAAAATGCTCTGAAATTCAATAATTTTGATGAAATTAAAAGAATTGAAGAAATTTTATTGAACTTAGGTTTTTAATTGAGGGCTTAAATTGGCGTTCACTCGCCATTTTTAAGGCAGTTTAAATTTAACAGGTCGTTTATGACTTCCCCTGCTATCATCAGCCCAGCGGTTGATGGCACATAAGAATTGCTTGAAATGATATTAACCCCTTCTTCTTTTTGGATTTTTTTGGGAGGTTCTTTGGAATAGAGGACTTTGAGGGATTTTATGCCGATTTTTTTAAGTTCATATCTTATTTTTCGAGCAAGCGGGCAAATTGAAGTCTTTGAAATATCAGTAATTTCAAGCATATTGGGGTACATTTTGTTTCCCGTTCCCATCGAAGAAATTATCTTAATATCATTTTCTTTTGCGCATTTAATGAGCAAAAGCTTTGATTTGACGCTGTCGATTGCGTCAATTATATAGTCATATTTTTTAAAATCAAATTGGTCTTTGGTTTTTTCGTCAAAAAATAAATTACAGCTTTTTGTTTTAATATTTGGATTGATGTCCAAAATCCGCGCCCTTGCGGCATCAACCTTATTTTGCCCCAAAGTCGAATGAAGGGCGATAATTTGGCGATTGAGATTCGATAGATTAATCGTATCGTTATCGACAATGTCAATTTCGCCGATGCCGATTCTCGTTAGCGCCTCGAGGCAATAGCCCCCGACCCCTCCAAGCCCGAAGATTATCACCTTCGACTTTGAAAGCCTATTCAATCCGTCTTTACCGATTAAAAGCTCTGTTCTTGAAAATTGATTTTGCATTGGTTAATTATAGTATAAAAATAGAATTAATTAAACAGATTATTAGTTATAATTCCTCAAAGATGTTGGAAGGTTTGACATTTAGGGCGCGAGCAAGTTTAAAAACGTTTTCGACAGTTGTGTTTCTGTTTCCCCTTTCAATCATCCCGACAAAATTAGACGACATATCAAGAACCTCCGCCAATTGCGCTTGGGTGAGCCCTTTGTCAATCCTTAGAGCTTTTATCCTTTTGCCGAATCTTTCTAAATCTTTCTTGCTCATAAAAATATTTTCGTGTTAATATACAGATATATAAACAAACTGAGCATGCGTTTTTTCGCTAAAATGATTGCTATTAGCTAATGTTGAAACAATAACTCAGTGCTTTATAAGGATTTATAAATATGCCGAAGCTGTGGGAAATAGCCAAAGACGTTGAGTTTAAACATATCAGATATAAGATTAGATTTTTAGGCATAAATTTTTCGTTCAAAATTAAAAACAAAAACTCAATCATAGAAGGAAAAAACAATTTTATTTATATCAAAGAAAACGGAGTTTTAAGAAAAACAAAAGAAAAAATACCGGGGCTAAACATCAAAATCGAAGGCGAAAATAACAAAATCATCCTTGAAAAACCCTATAATTTTATAAGCAGCCGTATCATAGTTGAAGGTGTTAATAACGAAATAATAATCGAAAAAACAAAACACACTATTGGCTATGTGGAAATATATTTTACAGGTTCGCAAGGATTAAATTTTAAAAACAGAAAATTGCACATCAAAGAAAATTTTTCTTCGGGAAGCACCGCATTTCATATGTGGGGAAACGATTCTCAAATAATCATAGGAAAAGATTGTATGTTTTCTTCTGAAATTAAAATTATGTCAGGAGATGCGCATATTATTTTAGACAAAAATTCAAAAAAATATTTGAAAAATAATGAAAAAAATATTTGTGAGTTAGGAGACCATGTTTGGGTCGGCATGAGAAATATTATTTGTAAAAACGCTAAAATACCCGATAATTGTATCGTTGGGGCAGGAAGCGTCGTTTCAAAAAAATTTGATACAAAAAATTGCGTCATCGCCGGAAACCCCGCAAAAATCATCAAAAAAGAAGTTGATTGGAGCCGAGCCGCTTCTGAAAATTAATTCTGAAAATAAATTCCTATTAATTCTGAACATTAAACTAAAGCGGCAAATTGCTTAAGTTTTCGCTTTTGTTACGGGTTGATGGGGATGGATTGATGGAACATGGGTCGGTGGAACATTGTTTGGCAGGACATGGGTTGATGAGACAACACTATCCAAGCGGACGCAACCCTGTTTAAATTTTTATAATAAATGTAAATAAATTTTAAAATTATATTCAAAATTTGAAAAATTTGAAATAATTAAGTTGTGTTGTTGGGTTGAATGAAAAAGGAGGAGCTATGGAGCAAAAATTTATTGATGATATGCCTAAGGTTACGTTAATTCCAAAACCAAGAAGAATTGTAATAATCTGTACACTAAAACAGCGAGCTTATGCGCTATATGATACCGTTACAGGTACACAGGTAAAAGACTTTGTAAAATGCGAAGATGGACAAATTGAATTTGATAATTTAGACCCCAACATGCATTATGATGTCGGGGTTATAGAGAATGTGGAAGATATGAAGGGAGATGAAAAACCCCAATTTGCGATAATATGGAGTGCGCAAATGCGTGACACGACGGAAGAAATATTGAAAAATTCCAACGACTTACCTGTAAATTATCCATGTGCATATCGAATAAAATATAAAAACAATAATTCAAATGGTGTTTATGACATAGTAGACGATAACGGCCAAACAGTCGGCCAAGTCACCAAATTATCCCCGCAGGGCGACAAACCATATATTAGTTATGTTTGTTCTTTTAGAATGAAGGATGATGGTACTCCCTAAACCTTATTCATCTTGCGTGCACCCGGACAACCCTCTCGGGATGATGTTTCGTTAGGTGCATAGGGAAATTATAAATGCTTCGATACGTCACCCTGAACTGGCGAGAATTTAGCGTGCAAGCGTAATTTTCTGTCCTCTGTGAGCGATTCAGGGTCTCTTGAGGCTCCCACATGGGGTTCTTTAGAGATTGCGGGTCAAGCCCGCAATGACGGGGTGTAGTAGCTTACATCTCTGCATAGTATCATGACTGAACTGGTGAGAATTTAATGTAAGCGTAATTTTTCTGTCACCCTGAACTTGTTTCAGGGTCTGACCAATGTAAGAATAAAACATGTAATTCCATACTCCTAAGATGCTGAAACGAGTTCAGCATGACACGATACAGGGATGTGAAAATTCTAAACATCCGAAAAAAATCTTGTGCACTTAGTGAGAGACGGCAC
>CANQLJ010000057.1 GCA_947624685.1 Candidatus Gastranaerophilales bacterium
CTGAACTTGATTCAGGGTCTCTTCACCTTAGTTAGACATGTCCTTCTTTAGAGATTGCGGGTCGGGCCCGCAATGACAAGTATTAAAACAAAATACAAACCCCCCTTATCCCATTATCCAACTATACTAACACGCTCAAAAGCATCTTTTCTATAAAACACTATGCATATAGTATTTTCCAATTATCCCATCAATCCTTTTTTTATATTTTTCGCTATTTTCAAATTCAATATCCGAAAATTCCCCTTTTTCAATCGAATAATAGCGGATTTTGATGTTATTTGTTTTATAAATTTTACTTGCGCAATATAGATAAACTATACTTTGAAGGTCGTCTTGGGCATTATAAGGGATATTGAGCGTTTTCCAATCATAAATTATAAACCCATCCGCGCTATCATTTTTATAACCCGCAGCATCCTTATAAATCGCGTCATAGCGCCCTGTTAAAAAATAATTCTTCTTTTCATTATTCAAAATTATCTCATCTTTAATTAAAAATGAATATTCCGTCTCAATAAACCCATCAAGCCCCACTCTATCTATATAATCCCTCAATTTTTCAAAAGCATTTTTTTCTTTTTCATCCAATTTCAAAATCATCTTTTCAACATCAAAACCATTGATATAATAGCGGATGATATTGTGGAAATTTTGCCCCAGAGTGGCTTTTTCATCTTTTTTATAAAGAGAAAGATTATAGATATATTTTTTTTCAAATTCGATTAAATCTCTATCTAAAATCTTCAATGAATTAGATGAAAATGTGTCAATAAGTTTTGCCATAATCCTTTAATAATCACCTTAGCCCTTCAAAAACCTGCGAAATTTCCGTATCTCTCATTTTTGAAAATATTTTATAATTTTTCGCACTTGTAAGATACAGTTTCTTTTTTGCCCTTGTGATTCCGACATAAATCAGGCGGTAGTTTTCTTCAATTATCTCTGTTTTTAGTTCAAGGTCTGATTTTGGAATTTTTTTGACCTTTTGGATAAATTTTGAATTTTCTTTCAGTTTGTATTTATTAATATCAAAATTGAGGTTATCTATAGTGAGCTCGGGAATAAAGACATAATCAAATTCATCGCCTTTGCTTTTATGGAGCGTCATTATCTGAACTTTTGAATTTTTGTTTTCTTTATTTTCGTTTTGAAAAAATCTGATATTTGAAAAATTCTGCTGATATTGAATTTCTCGAAGCTTTAAAACAGTGTTTTCAAATGTCTTTTGACCGATAAAAATTTTCTGCGCAATGGTTGATACAAGTGTTACATTATCTTTATTTGCTTTAGTGCCTGAAAAATAATATGACCCTATTTCATAAACTAAATCATAGATTGAATAATGGTTTTTAAACAGAAAATAATTCATATCCCAGAAAAATTGTTCGTCATAATCCTGTTTTAAAAATATCGGTTTATCAAGGTTTGTTGCATATTTTACGGCATCAAAATTATAATAGCCCAATTCAAAAAGCTCATTCGCAATTTTTATAAGCGTCTTATTTTCAAAAGGATCGGCGATAAATTCCAAAATCAAAAGGCAAATTCGATAAATCGGGTCATTAATCAACGAGGAAGAATTTTTATAGGTTTTAATCAAATTATCTCTTAAAATATTATCCCATTTGTTTATCGCAAAATTGCTCCTTAGAAGTATCGCAACTGTTGCTTTTTCATCCTTTTTAAAGATTTCTTTAATTTTATTTATTACAAAATCGCTCTCATCTTTTTCTTTTTCGAAGATTTTATCTAAAACCGCATTTTTATCAACGATATTGACATTTTCAACAGGCTTCATTATAAGAGAAGAAAAAGCATCCGCATGGTTTTGTTTTGCAAATCTTACAATGCTGTTAGCACAATCCAAAACGCCCGTTGCGCACCTTTGACACCTGTCCATTAGGACGTTTTTGGATTTTTCCATAAATTTTTTAAAACCTTTAACGTCCGAATTTGAAAAAGTGGATGTTATCGCTTGGTTAATGTCGCCGCAGCGGATGATATTATTATATTTTGCGCCTAAAATAGTAATCAGATTTTGCTGAACAAAGCTTGAATCCTGCGCTTCATCTTCGATTATTATTTTTGCAATATTTTGATAATGGCTTCTAATGTCCTCATTTTCCTTTAAAAGCTTCAAACTTAAAAGCAATAAATCATCATAATCAATCAAATTTTGCTCTTTGAGCTTTTTTTGATAACCATTAAAAATATTTAAAAACAATCTGTTTTGGCAAACAAAATCCCCTTCAAGCGCCAGTTCATTTTTATATGCGCTTATGGCGCTATTATATAAATCGAGCTTATCGGGGCTTAAACCATTGGAATACAAAATTTCATTTAAAATTGCGTTTCTTTTTATTTCATCAATAATTTCAAAATCATAATCCAAATCAAGCAAAGAATAGTTATTATTTTCTTTTATTATCTTGAGCGCAAGCCCGTGGATTGTGGAGATGTTGGGCAGTTCCTCAAGGTTCGGGTATTTTTCTTTGATTCTTTCCCTAAAGTTCCTTGCGGCCGATTCCATAAAAGTTAAGACAAAGATATTTTTCGGTTCAATTTTTAATTCGGGTAAAATTTTCCCTCTTAAAATCTTATCCACAAGCAAAAGCATAATTGTTGTTTTGCCCGAACCCGCTGTGGCGCTAACAGACATTAAAGAACCTTGATAGTTTAAAACAAGCTCTTGGTCTTTTCTTGGGATAATTTTTTTATTCTGCTTCGGGGGAATTTCATTTTTTGATTTAAAATATTTATCGATTCCCTCAAAATTCTCCTGCCCGAGGCTGTCATAGGCGCTTTGAAACATGTAGATATTATCAGCAAGCAAATATAATTTATATAACGTCCTTGCGGTTCTATCTAAAGTTAATTCAATATTATCAGCCAGTTCAAAACTATCTTTATCCCAGCTTTTTTGCATAACCCATGCATTATAAAGAGGGCCAATATCCTGTTTGAGCCAATTTTCATTATTTGAATCCAGCAAAAACTGATATTTTGTTTTATAGGAATAATCGATTATTTTTTGGGCGGATGAAACGACAATTGAATCATCTTCAAGTTCATCGTCGCTCAGAGGGTTTTCCGATATTATCGTATTTTCAAGCTGATTTATGAGCTCTAAATTATTTACGTCACTTCCAAAAACATCTTCAAAATCATAGATTTGTTTTAAAAGCTGATTTATTTTTATAATGTCTTTTGAGACCTTCGGGCTTATTTTAACAAAATTTGAGACGATTTCATATAATTGGAGAGATAATTTTTCAAAGCGGATTTTTTCATAAATTTCAATAAGTTTTTTAAATTCGGGGTTATCCAGTGTTTTTATGTAATCAAGAATATTTACATGCTTAAAATCCCGCTCGAGCTGATATTGCCGAATTATTTGAAGCGTTTGGATTTTATCCTGATTTAACAATTCAATAAAAATCCCTTTTAAAACGTAGCAGGAAATTTCTTTATTATCTTTATCATTGATTATTTTTAAAAGTTCCAAAATATAACCAATGAGCTTGTTTTGGTTCAATTTTTCGTTTTTTGTTAAAAAATTAAATTTTAACCCTGATTTTTCAAGTGTAATTTTTAAAAATTCATCGCACAGGGGGCTAATTATTGCTATGTCGCTTGGGTTTGTTCCCGATTTAATCAATTTTTTAATGACATCCAAGGTATAATCTATCATTTCATTTCTTTTTAAAAATGATTTTATATCTATATTATTTATTTCAAGCTTTTTTGAATCGTTAGTGTGGTTTTTGATGTTTTCAAAAATCATTTTGGCGTTTATGGTTTTTTCGTTTTCTTGTTCAATTTTTTTTGCTTTTTGGTCTAAAAATTTTTCAAAATCAACATTCATTGCGCCCAAGTACCCGAGCCTGGATGAGCCTAGGGAATCATAGCCGATAAAAAATTCTTTTATATCGTTTTTGATATAATTTAAATATGCAAACAGCGCAGGTGTTATTTCGTCACCGTCATCTAAAAAAACATATTCAAAGTTATTTTTTTGTTTTTTATAGATAAATTCAAAAAGATTAATCTGGCGAATGTAGTCAAAAGCACGCTTTTCGATTGTTTTTAATTTGTATTTATTAATTGCAAGATTGGCTTCCTCGCTATAAGCTTCATTTAATATATGCGCTCTTTTTGAGACTTCATCGTTTGAAAGATTATTTAGGTTAATTAAAGAATTTCTTCTCAAAAGCTGGTGCAGGAGGCTCACTTTCGAATTATATCCTTTAAAATCCACTTCTTTTATACAATTTTTAAAAATATATTGTGAAACCTCCAATCCGCACAGGTTTGGGGAGATTTTTGCGTTTTTAGTGTCCGATATGGAATTTTCTATTATCGGCCAATTTTCGTTAATCGTGTTATAAATAAGCCCGAAAAAACTATAGATTTTAACCGAACCAATTGAGCCAAGCGGATGATTAGCTTTAATAAAATCCAAAAATTCTTTTTTCTTTTTTGAATTTTGTACCAGAACAAGAATTTTTTTTGCGTCAACTCCGTTTGAAATCAGTTCAAGATATTTTTCTTGAAGGATTTTTGTTCTATTTGTGATGGAACTAGCATTTATTAACATATTTCTATAATATATCAGACGGGTCAATATCGACAACCATTTTTATATCATCGGGCAGTTTTATTGATTTTAAAAACCTCAAAATCGTTTTGTGGCCGTTGAATCCTAGTTTATTTTTTATTAAGATATTAAATCTGTATTCTTCTTTAATTTTATTTATCACGCAGGGGCTTGGGCCTAAAAGAAGGATTTCTTCATCTAAAGAAAGCTTTTTTAAATAATCGCACAGCGCAAATTCTATCTCGCTTGCGGATTTTTGGGCACGAAGCTCGTTTTTGGAAGATAAAATTATTCTAATCATTTTTGAAAACGGCGGATAATCGAGCATTTGCCTCAATTCGATTTCATTTTCGTAAAAATCTTCAAAGTTTTGCTCCTGCGCATTTTTTAAAAACACATTTTCGCAATTATAGGTTTGAAAAATGACTTTTCCTTCGTTTTCTCCTCTGCCGGAGCGCCCTGCAACCTGCGTTAAAAGAGAAAACCCTCTTTCAGAGCTCCTGTAATCCGGAAGATTGAAGCTTAAATCGGCATTAATCACCCCGACAAGCGTGACATTTTTGTTATCAAGCCCTTTGGCTATCATTTGCGTACCGATTAAAATATCGATATTTCCCTTTTGAAAATCTTCCAAAATTTCGATATGTTCATTTTTTTTAGTCAAACTATCCGAATCAAGCCTTGCTATTTTATATTTTGAAAATACGCTTTTTGCCATTGTCTCAACTTTCTGCACTCCGAGCCCGAAGTGTTCAAATGCGGTTGAAGCGCATTTTGGGCATTTTGGGTTATGAAGTTCAAAATTGCAATAGTGACATTTATATGAATCATCCTGACTATGATAAATCAAAGGAATTGCGCATTTTTTGCAGTATAAAATTTCCCCGCATTCCATACATTGGGTGTATGTTGCAAAACCCCTTCGATTAATCAAAAAAATGACCTGATGACCGTTTTCAATCGTTTCATCAACATTTTTAATTAATGTCTTTGAAAAAGGAGTGTAATTTTTTTGGGCTCTTTCTTCTTTCATATCAATTACAACGACTTTTGGCAGATGAGCGTTATTATATCTTTCTTTTAAAACAAAAAGAGAATTTGAATTAATTGCTTCATAATAGCTTTCGATTGAGGGTGTGGCGGAACCTAAAACAAGCTTTGCTCCATATAATTCAACAAGCTTTTTTGCAACGTCTTTTGCGTTATATCTTGGGTTGGGCATGGTTTGTTTATAGCTTTGGTCGTGTTCTTCATCGATTATTATAAGCCCGAGGTTTTGAATCGGCGCAAAAACAGCGCTTCTTGCGCCAAAAAGAATCTTTATTTCGTTATTTCTTAGTTTTTGCCATGTTTCATATTTTTTTGCTTCCGATATTGAGCTATGCCAGATTGCGACCTTGTCTTTTGAAAAGCGTTTGATTGTCCTTATGGTCAATTGTGAAACAAGGGCAATTTCGGGAGCTAAAAAAAGTACGTTTTTGCCTTGTTTGATTGTATCTTCAATTAATTTAAAATAAATTTCCGTTTTGCCTGAACCCGTTATGCCATATAAAAGAGAGGTCGGCGCATTGACTTTTTTTATTTCATCATAAACTTTTTTTTGAGCGGGAGAAAGAGAGGTTGTCGAATCTGTTTTTTCAATTTCATCAAGCTTTGATTTAATTTTTGGTTTTCTGTATTTTTTGACATTTTTTTCAAAAAACTTTTGAGGCAATGCGATATTTAATACACTTTGAATATCGCAAAAATAATATGTTGAAACCCATGATAATAAATTTAAATATTCAAGAGAAAACAACGGTTCCGATTCAATTATTTCATCAATTTCTTTTGCTTTGATTCCTTCTTCAAGATAATCATTAAACCCTACAACATAGGCTTTGAGGCTTTGTTTTCTTCTTCCGAAGGGAATTGAGACCGCTTGTCCTATTTTAATTTCATTCCGAAGGTTGTTTGGAATTAGGTAGCTAAAAGTTTTTGTACCTAATTTATTAATATCAACAAGGACTTGAACGTATTTTTTATTATTTGTAGGCATCATTTAACCTTCTTTAGAGGATTTGTTTTAATTTGATTATCAATTAGATTAAATACCGCTTTTGCTATTTCGCTTCCTTGGCTAAAATCGCTGTTTTGAGGTAAGACCTTAACTTCGCTTTGGTTTTGGTATCTTTTTGTAACGGTTAAAAGATAAAATTTTGAGCCATATAAAAATAATATATAGCCTTGTTTTGATTGAAGTTCAGATATTTTAAAATCACTGCTTGAGCTTAGGGCGCTAAGTGCCTCCATATACAGAGTGTCCGCGTCTTTGGGGTAGAGTTTTATACTTTCATCAAAATAATTAGCAAAAGCTCCTAAAAAAAGATTGAAGATTAAAAATAACAAAATTAAAAATTTTTTCATAATTATTTTTCCATCCATGTTTTTCCGTATCCGACATCGACTTTTAGGGGTACATTGAAGGGCTGATTCAATTCCATTGCAGCAATAGTGAGGTTTTTAATATCCTCTAATTCATTTTCGACCACTTCTAAAACAAGTTCATCGTGGATTTGAAGGATTATTTTAGATTTATAGTTTTTTAATTTCTTATGCAATTCAATCATCGCAATTTTAATTATATCGGCGCTTGTCCCTTGCAAGGGCGCATTAATTGCCGCACGAAGCGCAAATTCTCTAATATTAGCGTTTCTTGAATTAAGCTCAGCTCCTAAATATCTTCTTCTGCCGTATAGTGTTTCAACATATCCATGGGTTATCGCAAATTGGATAGTTTCATTCATATAATTTGAAATTTTTGGATAAGTGTGAAAATATTTATTTATTAAATCCTGCGCTTCATAAGGTGTGATATTAAGGCTTTGCGCAAGACCGTATCTTGTCTGACCATAGACAATGCCAAAATTGACACTTTTTGCTTTTCTTCTCATTTCTTTTGTAACGTCATTAATATCGACATTAAAGATTTTTGAAGCTGTTGTAGCGTGGACATCTACATTGCTTTTAAAAGCGTTAATTAAATTTTCATCTTGGCTGATGTGCGCCAGTAGCCTTAATTCAATTTGAGAATAGTCTGCGCTCATTATATAATTTGTTTTTTCGCTTCCAATGAACGCAGCTCTAATTCTGTTTGAAAAATCTGTCCTTATTGGGATATTTTGCAAATTTGGGTCGGATGAAGATAATCTTCCCGTCGTTGTTACTATTTGATTAAAATGTGTGTGGATTTTGCCGTCTTTTTGAACCAATTTAGGTAAAACATCGACATAAGTCGTTTTTAATTTCATCAACTGGCGATGTTCAAGGATGTTTGAAGCTATTTTATATTCGAGCGCCAATTCATCAAGAATTTTAGCGTTTGTGGAATAGTTTCCGGATTTACCCTTCTTTTTGGGTTTAATTTGTAATTGTTCAAATAAAACCTGCGCCACCTGCTTTGGAGAATTGATGTTAAAAGTGCATTTCGCTTCGTCATATATTAATTTTTCGTAATCTTTGATTTTTAAATCAATCTCATCTTTAATTGTTTTTAAATATTCTATATCAAGCGTAACACCCGTTTTTTCAATGTCTTTTAAAACAAAAGACAAGGGAAATTCAATATCATTTAAGAGCTTCAATTCTTTTTCGTTCAGGTTTCCGCCGTAATATTTGCTCAAATCCAATAAATATGAGCTTAAAAGATAATAATCATTCTCGTCGGGAATAATTCTGAGACATTCGTTTATCTGGGTAATCAGGTCATGTTTTCGATTAGAATCCTTTATATAGCTTGAAATTTGAACGTCCTCTATAATTCCTTCCATTTCAAAATCAATGTTTTTAATATCATAAACAATTTTTTTAATATCTTTGTCAAGGATAATTTCTTTTGCCTCTTGTATTGTCGTTTTTATTACGTCATTTGTTTCGTTATCAAGCGCAATATAACAAATATCTTTATCGACAAAATCCAATAGAAACCCGATTTTCTTGTTTTTCAAACTATTTAAATCAAGATTTTTTAAATAGTTTGAATCGTGCTTTGTGATTTCTTTTGTTTCCGTTGTTTTTGCTTCAGCTTCGCCAAACAGCCCCATTTGTACGGTTTGGTTATTTGTTTGAACGTTATTGGTATTATCATTATTGCTAACACAAGCTTTTTCGCTGTTAAAAGGCAAAAGCAATTTATCAATGTTTTTTACAAAAGAGAAAAATTCCATTTTACTTAAAAAATTGATAACTTTCTGCTTATCGGGTTTTGTTAAACAGGCTGAATCAAAGTCAAATTCAATATCAAGGTCATCCACAATTTTTGCCAAAAATTGCGACATATAAGCGTCTTCTTTTCCTGTTATCAACTTTTCTTTGAGGGATTTTTTGCTGATTTTATCAATATTTTGATAAATATTATCAAGATTTTGATATTCATTTAATAATGTCGAAGCTGATTTTGGGCCGATGCCTTTGATGCCGGGGATATTATCGGATGTATCTCCGCATAATGCTTTATAATCAACGACTTGGTTCGGATAGATTTCGAGCTTTTTATAGACTTCTTCTTTGTCATATTTTATAATTTCGCCCTTGGATGGGATTAAAACAGTGGTCAAACCCATATCGTCAATTAATTGAAAACTATCCTTGTCGCCCGTTAGAATATAGGTTTTATGACCTTTTTTTCTTGCTTGAAGTGCGATTGTTCCTATGACATCGTCTCCTTCATAGCCCATTTTAGTGTATATCGGAATATCAAGCGAATTAAGCCCTTCTTTTATAAGCTCCAATTGGGTCCTTAGGGTATCTGGCATGGTGAGGCGGTTTGCTTTATAATCTTCATATTTTTCAAGACGAAATGTCGCTTTGGATACATCAAAAGCAACGGCAATTGAATTTGGGCAGATATTTAATTTTTTATCCGCCAGAAGGTCAAATATCGCTTTAAAAAACCCGTACACCGCCCAAGTTGGGATGTGGGTTGTTGTTTGCATGTTAGTTCGCTCAAGCGCAAAAAACATCCGAAAAGCAAGCGCATGGCCGTCTATTAAAATTAAAGTCTTTTTATCTTCCATTGCCCCCTCGTCATCCTTATTATTTTTTATTATCTATATGATACACTAAATTTCTAAAGAAATAAATTTGCCGTAAGGAATTGTAATATTATTTTCCCTGTGGGTGATATTTTTTTCTATGAAACAATTAACATCAAACATCTTTGAAAAATCTTTTAATAGGGGCATAATTTCATTGTTTTCAAAATAAAAATCCCCAAAAATTATCCCTTTTATTTTTTCTTTTAATTTTTTATTTCGATAAATCTGATAAATCATTTTATCAATCTTGTATAAAGGTTCGTTTAAATCTTCGATAAATAAAATTATATCTTCCTCTGGCAGATAGCTATCATTTCCAAACATAGATACAATAGTGGATAGATTCCCGCCCCAAAGAATGCCTTGTGTTTTTTTTGAGTTACTTTTAAAAATAGGAATCGGGTTTAAATTAAATTTATCATTTTCAATTATATCAATGTTATTATCTAATTTTTCCAAATTTTCAACAAACCCGTTACCTAACATCAAGCTATGAAAGCATTTTACTTTTGTTTTTTTATATAAATGAGCTAAAAATATCGTCAAATCCGAGCTTGCCGCAAAATATTTTTCTTCATTTTTGATTTTTTCAAAATCAAACTTTTCAATGAGCCTAATTGCGCCATAGCCTCCACGCACGGGTAAAATTAAATCAACATCGCTATCTAAAAAGGCTTCCAAAAGGTACTTTGCTCGATTCTCGTCGCTATCAGCCAGATAAGCGTATTTTGAATCTATTTGAGGGTTTTCATCAAAATATTTAACAATATTAAATCGAATCTTTAAAGTATTGATTTTTTTTCTTATTTCATCAATATTTCGAATGTCTCCGCTTGGAGCAACAAGAGCTATTGTTTTAATTTTTGCCATAGTTTTATAAATAATTATTTTACAGCTTTTTGAAGTTTTTCGGTTTTAAAAAGATTAACTAAATTGTGCTTTTTAACATATTCAATTAAATCAACCTTAATTTCTCCGCATAAGATATATAAAACGATGATATTAGGGACACACATTGCAATCATCATAGCATCTGTTATCTCAACGATTGATTTAACGTTCATAACTGATCCTATGACAATAAATATGCAGTAAATCAAATTGAAAGTGAGTGCTCTTTTTCTTCCTTCGCCAAAAAGAAATGTCCAAGCTTTTTGTCCGTAGTATGCCCAGGATATTAAAGTTGAAAGCGCAAACATAATAGCTATTAGCGACAATATCACAGGGAAAAACGGTATTACCGATTGAAAAGCATTTGACGCAAGTTCAATTCCCGAGATATTTCCGATTTGGGTATTATCCAAAACGCCCGAGAAAATGATTGCAAAAGAAGTAAATAAACATAAAACCCCTGTTAAAAACGTTTCTAAAAGTGCAACAAACCCTTGCGAAACAGGTTCATTGGTTTGTGCTGTGGCGTAAACTATCGCTGCCGCGCCTGTTCCTGCTTCATTAGATTGAACGGAACGTCTTAAACCGATGATTATTGTTCCAAAAACCCCGCCTGCGACAGCTGTCGGGTGGAAAGCTTCTTCAACAATTAAAGCAAGGGCGCTTGGGATATTCATAATATTTGCTAATATTACAATCAACCCTGAAACAATATACATAAGGCACATTGTGGGAACAAGTATTGTTGTAACTTTTGCGATACTTTTAATACCGCCAACTGTTACAAGTCCTACTAATATTGCAACAATGAGCCCAAAAAGCCATGCGCAGCCGTGCAAAAAGCTTTCAGC
>CANQLJ010000058.1 GCA_947624685.1 Candidatus Gastranaerophilales bacterium
CACAACCCATGCCTGTAAAAAACAGCAATAATTCATCTGAATTTTTATTTATTAAATATTGTTTCATATATAATCCTATAATTTATTATTACAATTTTTATGACGTTGTCAAGGTTATTTTTAAAATATCTAATGAGGCATTAATATATTGATTTATAATCCCTGTTGCGTTTAATTACAGGGTTATAATTTATGATACCAAAATCAAAAAAACTGTATAAAATAAACTGCAAAATATTTAAAATTTTTGAAATCATCTTGCCGAAATAATCAAACTAAGTGATCCAAATAATCAAACTAAGTGTTTCTTTACAGAGTGAAAAATATGAACAATTTCCTACACAGCTGTCACTCTGAACTGACCGGAAAATAGTATGCAAGTATAATTTTCTGTCATGCTGAACTTGTTTCAGCATCTAAGGAGTGTGATAGGTGGGAATTTGCGTTCCTTTACCCTTATGTAGTTGATTGAGCCGTTTGCTTTTTTGGTGGTGTTGGCTTCCTGGAGCGGGTTTGAGCTGCCCTTAAATAATCAGAACAGCGCATACAGGCTCAGCCATCCTCACTTCATTGCGGTGCTTCGTTTTGTAAAACTATCCGTTTACAAAACAGCCTTTTTGGACTTTTGTTGGTGAAATGTTTAGTTTGCACAATTACGGTGGTGTTAGCTTAAAATTATTTTCCCATATATCACATGAATAAAAAATATTAGCTGAGTATAATCTTAGACGACAGATTATCGGATGTGGATATATTTTCTAAAATTAATTCAAGCTACGCACTTGCTTCAAACAAAAAACCCGTTAATTTTATAATTCTTCTCTGTTTTTGTGGGCTTGTTGAAGATTCCATACAATATTTCTTACTTTGGCTGCAAAATCTTTAGCTGATGTATTGTCATAATATAAAGCTTCACCAACATAAACATTTGCGATAAAAGGAATCCAAAGAAGCGTTCCTTTGGGAAGAATTTTGTCAGGACCGTCTATATAAACGGGGATAATAGGTACACTCGGGTATTTTTGCGCAATTCTTGCAAAACCTGTTTTGAATTGTTGAAGTTCGCAGTTACTGCCTCTTGTTCCTTCGGGAAATATAATAAGGATTTCATTGTTATCTAAAATTTTATTTGCTTCATCAAAAATACTGTCTATATTATCCTTGTTGACTTTTCTTGAAATTGGCACCATTCCTATTAATTTTCTAAAAACAAAGGATTTGAATTTTGTATTAAAAAAATAATCAAGTGCTGCGGCAGGATGAATATAGGGAATCTCATAATTATGAAATAAACTCATCAGTATCAACGTATCAATATGAGAGTTGTGATTTGAAACTATAATTGCAGGGCCTTTTTTTGGAAAATTTTCGTAATTTTCCACGTTTACGCCCATGTCTATATAAATAAAAGGTTTTATAATAAAGGCAAAAAACAATTTTCTGAAAAGATATTCTATTTTTTTAACCATTGCTATTTTTTCTGAGCAAGTATAACAGGGTAATGTCTTTGCTCGTCTGCCCTTTCTTTTACTATTTCAAAACCGATTTCGTTTAATATGGAATTAATAGTTTCCATATCCCATGTTACCATTTTTAATTGATGATTATTAAAATCCTTAAAAACTTTATTTGTAAGAGTAAGTGCATGATGACCCGCCTGAACGGAAAACACAAAATATCCGCCTTGTGCAAGCGAGTTGTAAATCAGGCGCATAGATTTTCTTAGGACTTCAATATCGTTAAACCAGTCGTAAAATCCCGAAGCCACCATTATATCGGGTTGTTTGTCAAAAACAAAATCCTTTTCTTCAAGAGCATTAGCTACTTTGTATTCAACTTCAACATCTCTTTTATTGGCAGCTTCTTTTGCTTCTTTTAACCATCTCACATCAATATCTCTTAATTGAGCCTTAATATTTTTCCCTTTATTGGCTTCAAGGGTATCGAGTATGTATCTTGCAGGGCCGGAAGCAACATCACATATTATTACCTCCTGTTTAGTTTGAAGTATATCATCAATAGCATCTTGCATATTTAAACACATATTATTTTTTCTGTTTCTTATATCACACCAGCCGGGGTGGTTTAAATATATTTTATCTATAAATTTTCCGATTAATAATTTTCCTGACGGTTCATTTTTATAGATATAGTCCAGCATTTTTCCCGATGTAAAACCTTCTTTGGAAGCAAGTTTTATTCCATTGCTTAGCTGTCCTACGGTATCCACAATCAATTTTAAAACGCTCAAGCTTATGTTTTCAATTATATTTGACATTTATCCGCCTTTCTGTATGCTTTTGCTGCAAATAAATACGCATCCAACAAATCGGTTTCATTAGGATGATTTTTATATGTTTTTGCAATTAAATGATAACCTTTGATATTAATTGTTGCAATTGGTTTTTTATTTAATTTTTCGCTGAAGTATTTTATGCATCTCCTGTTTGAAAACCAGCGCTTAACGGGCATGCCTGAAGTTGACAAAAGTGCATAATTATTGACATCTGTATGGTTTTCAAGATATTTTTTCATATCAGGAGTGGTTATTTGTCTTCCGAGGTGCGGAATTGCAAAAATTATCAAATCTTTTTCTTTTAAATCACTTTGTAAATCTTTAACATTGACTAATTCGCAATTTAGAGCGTCAGCTGCTTCCTGCGCCGCTTTTTGAGTGTTGCCCGTTTGAGAATCGTAAACAACAATAACTTTTTTATCTATATTTCTGTATTTTATCCAATCAAGTTTGGCACATTCTTTTAATTGAGCACGCAGTCTGTTATACACGGTTATTTGACCCAGAATAACAAAAATTATCATTGTCCATTCAAAATATGTAAAATTGCCTATATTGTTAATTCTTCCGGTCAGTTGAAGATATTGCAAAAAAGAGAAAATCATTATGAAAATTAATCTCTCAACTTTTCCTAAAGGCCCATGGTGCTGCCAATTTGCGCCTATTGCTTTAGAGAGCATTCCCGTATAACTTACAAGAAACATTGAACCCATTGCAGCCATGCCTAAAATAGTGTTACACAATGGCGAAGCAGCTATACCGATTAATATAAAAATATCAGAATATCTGTCGGGAAGTGCGTTTACAATTTCCCCCTTCAGTTTTAAATTTCCTCTTTCTATTGCAATAACGCCGTCAATTGTATTGAGAGTCATTCTGACAAAAGTTAAAATTATTGAATATACCAGATAAATAGGCTTATCGGGTGAATAAATATAGCAAAACATTGTTATAAATGCAACAAATGTTGCCAGATATCCCAAAATATCAGGATTAATAAATTTCATTTTTTTAGCCAGAGGCAAAAGAATTTTTCTGTACGGATATTTAAGCAGATACAGTGCCATTTTTCTCTCCTATCTAAGTATATTTATATCAAAAACATAAGCTATATAATGGAAAAACAAAGGTGCGGTGAATATCAGGCTGTCGAATCTGTCCAATATTCCTCCGTGCCCCGGGATTAATTGACTTGTATCCTTAATTCCCAAATCTCTTTTAACTCCTGACATGGTAACATCTCCTAAAAAGCCTGCAACAGCTAACACTGCCCCTGCAAATGCCGATTGATAAATCGACATTGGAGTTAAAAAATATCCCATTATTATTGAAATTATTGTAGTTCCGAATATGCCTCCCAAAAAACCTTCCCATGTTTTATTAGGGCTTATTGTCGGAACAATTTTATGCCTGCCCATGGTTTTTCCGAAGAAAAATTGGGAAAAGTCATTTGAAATTGTGAGTATTAAAATATAAAATATAAGACCCAAAATTCCGCCCTTTGGGTTAATAGAAGCGGGTATAGAATAGAACAGAGCAACATATCCCAAAGAATAAACAGCGGACATTAAGCCCCAATGAATAACCGCACAACTTTTTATAAAACCTTGCGTTTCGCCTTTTTTTACCATTGCAACGGGGATTAATAAGAACATATACAAGGGTACAAAAAGATAAAACATTACAATCCAATTGGTGTAAATAAAATAAAACTGTACGGGTATTGCTATATATGCCCAAAAAACCACATCCCTTAAGCTTTTGCGTATCGGTATTATCGAGAAAAATTCTTTTAGTGCCAAATAGCATAGAAGCATTATAAAAAGAAGCGCAATTTTTCTTGAAAAAGCAAATGCGCAGGTAAAAAGTAGAGCAATTATCCAAAAAGAGTTCATTCTGGTTATAAAGTTATCAACGTTTTTGCCTGCTTTTCTTAATATAAATCCCGCAATCGACATTAAAATTAAGAAAATATAAAAAATTATAAGTGCTATTAGCGTGTTCGGAGCTATGTTGTGCAATTCCATTCAGTTACCTCTTTGTATCTTTTTTATTTTATCTTTTAGCTCGGATTTTGACACTAATATATTTAATTGATTTTTTTGTTACGTATTCTTAACAAAAAGATTAAAAAAGTAATTTTAAATAAAAAATATTCTTTATTACTATGTAAACTATATATAAAATAGCAAAATTATATTACGACAAAAGATGTCCTGAGCTTGCAAAATTAAACGGAATAATTGACAGAAATAAAGATATAACGGGAACGATAATAGAAATGCTGCCGTTAAAAAATGTTCTTTAACTATTTGTAATAAGTACCCATATACCCTTGTTCATCATGTAGAGTATACGTTCTTAAACCTTCTCGTATTCTAATTGTTTTTCCCGATTTATCATGATAATAATGATTTTTTGTGTTTGTGTTTTGTGCATTAATTTGTGCATTGGTCATTTTTTCGGTTTTTATAACTTTTCCGTTTGCATCTGTATAAGTAATAGTATGTATTTGATTTTCTTCTTCGGGTGAAAATGGGAAAGAAAAACAAGATAGTGAATTAAAAATAAATATGAATAATAGTAATAAAATTTTGTACATATAGCCTCCATATTTATAAACGAATTATATAAAATTTTGTTCGTTTTTTCAATAAAAATAGCGTTTTTTAGAGAGCTATAAATAGATTAAAATTAAATAAGTAAAAACTAAAATCTACAATCGCAAAAGATTGAAAAAATTTTGCAGATTCAAATATTTTTGTCTCTCCTTACTCGTCCCAATGTGTCCCAAATAATCGTGCCCAAGTGCTTCTTTGCAAAAATAAAAGCTGATAAATTTTTATCAGCTTTTAAAATACTTTTTGTATATTGCTTTTGAATTTTAAAGGTTGTGTTTTTAATTTAACCTGTATCTTGAAGCAATTATTTTACCGTATCATCTTTCATTCTAAAAGAACAAATAGATTCAATATAAGGTTTATCTCCTTGCGGTGATAATTGTGCGACCTGGCCTACTTTTTCGCCGTTATCATCAACTATATCATAAACGCCATCTGAATTGTTATTGTATCTTATTTTATAGACACAAGGATAATTTACGGGTAAGTCGTTGGAATTTTTTAATACTTCTTCTGTCATATCGCGCATTGTCGGATTCCACATTAACGCAAATTGGGGTTTTTCGTCGCCTCTTATTTCTTGTACATTTCCAATAACCCCAACATCATAATGCATATTAGGATCCAAGTTATCAAATTCAATTTTTCCTTCGTCACATTTTACAAAGTCTTTCACCTGCGTACCTGTTTTGGTATCAAATAGCGCATAAGCTCGTATCGGAAGTGTACAGATTATTCTAATTCTTCTTGGCTTTGGAATCAAAGTAACCTCGGGCATTTGCCCGGAAAATTTATTTTGCTCCATAACTCCTCCTTTTTTGTTTAACTAAACACCACAATTTTATTATTTCAGATTTTTCAAATCTTGAATACAATTTTAAAATTTATTTACATTTATTATAAAAAATAAATTTAACTAAGTAGTGGAACAACAATCCCGGTTATCAGTTTTTTGTTGCTTTAAAATTTGCGTTTGGGAATTTTTATAATATAATTAACCCATGACAGCATGGCAGGGAAAATATAATGACGGAAAAGAATTTGCAAAAGCCTCAAGAGAGAGAGAGAGAGAGAGAGAGAAGGGATTGCTTCATTGATGCGGCAAAAGGCTTATGCGTTTTAGCCATAATTTTTGTGCACTCAACATTTTGGTCGGGATGGGATTATACACCCTTATTTATAAAAAATATTTCATTATTATTTGACGTTCCGATGTTTTTCTTTTTGACGGGATGTTTATTAAATATAAAACCAAACATTGATATAATTAAACAAATATCTAAAATAATTATGCTCTTTTTTATCCCGGTTGTCGTGATAAATTTATTATCCGGCCATTGCGTGCTTAAAATTCTTGTTGCACCATTATTTATGTCGGGTGCAGTCGTCAGAATACTGCCCGCTGTCGGAGGGTCATATTGGTTTGCTCCGGTTTATGTAATCGCTTTAATATATTTATTAATCATCACAAGAAATTTAAATAAATTTTGGCAAATATTAACAATTGCTCTTATTCCTATATATTACATTTATTCTTGGTTTGGCGACTATTCACTAAAAGGAAACGTGTTTGGAGTTCCCATTCAGATGGAATTATTCTATATTTGGCTTATGCTGTTTGGGTTTTTGACATACAAATTAAAAACCAAAATCACCTGGATTATGCTATTATTAATCGGTTTTATAAGCTACATTGCATTCAACCATACAATTGACGGGTTTTTTATGCAAAGCTATAAGTTTTCCGTCGTAAAACTTCCATATTTTCTCTCATCATTTATATCAATCGGGCTTTTGATGCTGCTTAAAAAACCAATTTGCAATTTAAACAGCCGCTTTTTGGAATTTTTAGGTAATAAAGCGCTCTATTTTTACCTCTCACAAGGAATAAGCTCCTCTGTTTTAATGGATGTTGCAAAACACATACATATCCACTGGTCAATAAAACTTCTTATATGTTACGCATTAAATGTCTCATTATCGCTTGTCATAGGGTATTTTTTGTGCAAAATATCTTTTGAATATTATCCGAAAGCAAAAGCTTTTATATTAAATAAAATAAAAGCCAATTAAAACCAAAAACAGCTCAATTTTTCATAGACTTCATCGGACTATAACCTTGCGCAAAACTATATTTGATAGTGTCCCTGGGCGTTGACTAAACTTTAATACACAAACAACCTGTCGTTAAAAAGTCTTGCCTGCTGCGCTAATTCGACGTTATGGACTCTTACGTATTCTATCTCGTTTTGCATTAGCCAGCTTGTCGAAAGCAAGGTTTGGATGTCGGCGTCTTTGGGTTCGCGCGTATTTATTACATCCTGCAAAAATCTTTTTCTTGATGTGCCTGCTAAAATCGCAAACCCAAGGGATTTAAATTCATTAATTCTTTTTAAAAGCGCGAAATTCTGCTCGATTGTTTTAGCAAACCCAAACCCTACATCAACTATGATATTTTCTCTTTTTAGACCCATTTCAAGAGCGAGGCTTGTTTTCTGATTAAGCTGCGAAAATACATCATCCACAACATTTTCATACGACGTTAAATCATCCATCGTATATGAGTCGCCTCGAGAATGCATTATCACAAGCTTTTTATTTGCATTTTTACAGATATTAACAAATTCCGGATTACTTAAAAAACTAACATCATTAATAATATCCGCTCCCGCTTCAAGCGCTGCCTTGGCACAGCCTAATGTCATAGTGTCAACGCTTATTTCAATATAAGGAAAAGCTTTTTTGAGTGCTGTAACGATAGGGACAACTTTTTCTATTTCATAGACAACGCTTACTAAATCGGTCTTTGGTTTTGTCGATTGTGCGCCAATGTCGATTATATCAGCTCCCTGTTCAATCATATCGATGGCGTGGTTAATCGCCTTTTCGATTGTATTAAATTCGCCGCCGTCTGAAAAAGAGTTTTCGGTTAAATTTAATATGCCCATTATTTTTGTTCTTGGGGCGTCGTATTTTGAAAATTCAATTTGTTCAAAGATTTTTTTTGAAAGCTTAGATAGCGAAAACGGCTGGTCTTGAAGTTTTTTTGCGACATTAATTAATTGGCTTATGGTGCCTGATAAAATGCAATTTGAATAATCAATCGAACAATCAATGACGCCACGATTCACAGCACAATCGCAATCGCAAGAAAGGGCTGTTTGTTTTAAAATCGAAGCCTGTGAAGGAGTTAAATCAAAAATCTTTATTGAAAGAAAAAGATGCTTTTTAACGGCTTGATTGATGTATCCTTCGTCAAAACCGATTGAGGATATTTCTTTATTTATAAATTTTTTTAAAACAGTTTTAGATAAAAATTGCATTTTTTTGTTTAACAAATATAATTAATATACAATACTAAATTAAATTAGACAAAAGATTAAGTCAAGGAGAATAAAAATGGCAAACGCTAAGCTTACAATTTCACAAAGAGACCAAGATAAAAATCCTCGCCAAATCAGAGCAAACGGCTTCACGCCCGGCACAATCTATGGCAAAGGAATGGAATCAAAAAATATCCAAATAAATACCCACGATTTTGAAATGCTCTACAGAAATCACAAAGAAGGTTCTTGGGAGCTTGTTTTGGGAAAAGAAAAATTCAGCGCAAAAATCCAAGAATTGCAAATTAACCATGCAACAAATGAATTTTTAAACGTTGAATTTATGGTAATATAGTTGATTTTGATAATAAAGATGATTAACGATTAAATTATCTTATTCTTCGTTTGATTCATCGTTAAGTTCATCATCAACAAAGTTGACATAAAAAACATCTTGAGAATTAAGAGAATCAATAAAATGGTTGTATCTTTCCATTCTCAATTTGAGCCAGCTCAACATTGAGTTTGAACCGATAACTTTAACAACACGAACGGGAGCAAAACAGTTTCTGTTCGTGTTATATTTTTCTTCCATAAATGTTTGACACTTGCAATTAAGCTCCTCAATGAGCTCATAAAGAGTTTTCAACCAAGCGCTTTGAACCGATAATTCATCTACTTTAAATTCCAAAATCATAATTAACCTGTCTTTCCCTGCCTGTTTTGCCGCAAATTACATACATGATATAAGTAATGTTCCACAAAACGGGATTTTATAACATGGAATCATAAAGTTTATCGCATTATTTTATGAGGTTATATAACTTTTCTTCCCATTTATATGCGCTTTCGATGCTGTCGGTGAGGGTTTTTTTGGGTTCCCAGCCTAAAATATCTCTTGCTTTTTTATTATCTGCAATCAAAACCATAGGATCACCCTGTCTTCTTGGCATCTTTTTAACATCGATACTTTTATTTGTCACTTTTTCGCATAGTGAAAATACTTCTTTAACGGTGTTTCCGCTTTTAGTACCTAAATTAAAACAGTTTGTTTTGAGATTTTTGTTCAGATATTCAAGCGCTAAAATATGTGCATTAATTAAATCTTCAATATTTATATAATCTCTTTGGCATGTGCCGTCTTTTGTGTCATAGTCACACCCGTACATTTCAAAAGTTTTTTTATTATCAAAAGTCGATTTTAAAATATTGGGGATAAGGTGTGTCTCATTATCGTGCCATTCGCCGATTCGAACTTTAGTATCCGCCCCCGCAACATTAAAATACCTCAGACGGACGGATTTTAATCCATAAGCACAATCATAATCATCCATAATATTTTCTATCATAAGTTTTGTTTTTCCGTAAGGATTGATTGGCTCTTGGGGATGTTTTTCATCAATCGGAACATATTTAACTTCGCCATACGTCGCAGCAGTTGAAGAAAAGACGATTTTTTTAACATCATTTTCAATCATACTATCTAAAAGATTTAATGTGCCTACGACATTATTTCTGTAATATTTTTTTGGTTCTTTGACGGATTCGGCGACTTGAGAAAATGCGGCAAAATGAAAAACAGAATCTATTGAATATTTTTTAAACACATCATCAATATCTTGTTTATTCAATAAATCGCCTTTAATAAAAGTCAAATTGCCGTATTTTTTTAAAATCTCTATTGTTTCAATGTGTCCTAAGGATAAATTATCAAAAGCCAAAACTTCACAGCCTTTTTCTAACAGCGCCAAAACGCAATGAGAACCGATGTAGCCTGCCGCACCCGTAACTAAAATCATAATTATATTATCTTTCTTTATACATTATTCTTAAAATAGTTTAATAAAAGCGCACTATTTTTGCAAGGCGGGTATTACCCCCTCATCAGACAATACGCAATATCTGCAAGCATCAGGGCAAGGGTTTTGATAAAATTTAATTAAATCATCTCTTAAATTATTTGAACCCATAATATCGACACTATCGGATATTTCAACTTCAGCCATTTCTTTTGCTGCGGCAGCTTTAGGGCAAATACTCACAAAGCCCGATAAAACCTGGCTGCAATGACTTTTAAAGCATTCTTGAATTTTTGAAATCGTTTGATTATCATCGCTTTTTTGGATTGAAAACCCTGCTTCTTTAAGCCACTTTTTATTTTCATCAAATTGAAATTTAATATCATTTTTTCTTAGGGCATCTTTAATTTCTTCATGCTTTAAAAGCGGCCTTAATTGTTCGTTTGCAAGATAGTTACTTATATAAACATATATTCTTTTATTGTTCTTTTTAAGGACATCTAAAAGTTCATCCGAAAATTTCATCGTGCCGTTTGAAACAAGCTGTACAATATTTATCTTTTCTTGAGCACAGGCAAATTCAATCATCTTAGCTAAATCCTTATGAACAAGGGGCTCTCCGCCTAAAATTATAAAATGTCTTATCGAATCGGCCGCATCAAGCAATCTGCAAAGATAATTTTTAAAATCGCAAAAGCTCATCTCAATATGTCTTATTCTGTCTAATTGAGGAATCAAGCCGCAGCAATCAATACATTTTAAGGTACATTTTGTTGTGATACAGAATTCAACTTGGGGGATGTTTAGGATATTTTTTTTGAAAAAATTTTCCTTTTCTTCTTCGATATAGGTTTTTAGGATTTGGGCTTTTTTCATCGGATTAATAAAACTGCCTTCTTTAAAATAAAGGAATTTTAATATATCCATCCCAAGCCTTTGTCGTGCGTTTTGGTCAATATATCTTTTATAAAATGATTCATTTTCACAAAAATCTATAACATCTGTTTTGCAAAATTCATTCATTTTAATCCTTTCGTCTTTATTTTATTCTACTGTTCGCACACAAGTAATATTTCATTTTCCGCCGTATTTTCCAAAACCCCGCTGAAGAAATCAAACTTATACCCGAGATTCCAGCTTTCTATGAGCGGTTTAATTTTATAAAAATCATCATAATTATGATAAATGCTTATTAATAATGTCGGTTTTTGTTTGGCAATTGTTTCTTTTGCGCCTTGCAAAAATTGCTGTTCATATCCTTCAATATCGACTTTAATAAGCCCAATATCGGATATATTATTTTGTTTTACGTAACTATCAAGGGTGGTAAGAGTAATTCTGTTAGCCCCCCCCCCTCGGGAATAACATG
>CANQLJ010000059.1 GCA_947624685.1 Candidatus Gastranaerophilales bacterium
TACAAAGCACATAATCCGCTTTCAAGCTCCTTGATATTTCACTAAAACCGCGGACTTTGAGAATTGTAAACAAAAGTAAAGTCCGGGGAAAGTCCATGGAATAGGCAAGAACAACGAATCAGGAGCTCAAGCACAGTCCCCTTTGCATTTTATCAAAAAATGTAATAAGTTTAAAACATACGAAACGACTAAGTTAAAAGATATATAAGGGGTGAAGAGGGGGATGAATAGCCCACGGAAGCGCTCCGTTTGGTTTATTAATTATGACAGCACCATCAAAATCCAATTCCGAGGGAAGTTTTAAGCGAAATACAAAAACAAATTGCCCCAAAACAAGCTCCAATTGTGCTTCTATAGAAATCTTGGAAGCCAAAAGCAACAACAAAAAACTCATCCTCTATCTTTGCGATTTCATGCGAGAAATCCTTCCAAACTACCTAAACAAGTACCTTTCCGCAAATCAAACCAACTACATCACCTATTTTATCAACTATTACAGAGTCAGAGCAGACATTTTATCGGACAACACGCACTTTTGCCTGATTAAGAAAAATGGCCAAGACGCGGGATTTTTCAAGTACAAAATCGAAAAAGAACACATATATTTTTCCCAAATCCACATCCTAAAAAAATTTCAAAGAAAAGGTATTTTAACTTTTATTATAAATTATCTTGTTAACATTGCTAAAAAACATAATTTTAAATTAATTGCAACATACATTTTAACATATGACCTTGAAACAATTGAGATTTTTAAGAAAAAAGGCTTCATCCAATGTGACACGAAAACCAAGTATATCGGCGATGACAACCTTTTTTACGAATATGAATTTCGCTATCCGATTATTGATGATGCGATAAAAAATAATGATGATGCGAAATATAGATATAGCACGCGAATTGAACCCTATGAACAAAAGACCATTGACGAATTCAATGAATTGGTGAGGTTTTTCGACTTGGAAAATATTCTTGATGAGGATTTTGCAAAAAATTCAAGCAAGGTTTCGAAAGAAAAATTTCTTAACATCCTCGGCTGCGCCGTTGTCCATGGCCGCATTACGCCTGCAAACGGGGCAAAATACGCACAATTGCGCAGGAAATTCGATAAAATTCTCGAGATAAAGGATTCAAAAGGGGACAAAGCGCAGCAAGCGGTGAATGCCATAGTGAATATGGAGTTGGATAAATTCGCTCCCCAGCCACATCGCCCCGCCCGCCCGTATTGGAAAGATGGGCATGTTGTGGAGTATTGGAAAAATAATTGAAAGGCGGGAGCCAGGGCTTACGCTTGGCTCCTGTGGTGCTCGGGCTCGCGCCCTGCGCTCCTACGTCGCCATAGTCCAGATTCCGCCCTGTCTGCCGTTGCTCAACGCAACGCCAGCACGGGCTCCACATCCTTTTACGCTCGTCTGCGTTCGCTAAGTCCGCCCGGCGGACTAAGCCTCACTCGATTCGGGTTGGCTCCTGTGGGTATCTCGCAAGTGCTCCGCTAAGTCGCTTCGCATTGCTCGATTATCCTACGTCGCAATTCAACAGTTCCGCCTAAAAAAGGCAGGTCTGAACGACACTGCCTTTTTCTTTACGGCTCCACCCTGGCTTACGCCTTGCTCCTGTGGTGCTCGGGCTCACGCCCTGCGCTCCTACGTCGCCGTAGTCCGGATTCCGCCCTGTCTGCCGTTGCTCAACGCAACGCCAGCACGGGCTCCACATCCTTTTGCGCTCGTCTGCGTTCGCCAAGTCCGCCCTGCGGACTAAGCGAACGAAGTTTTCCGTCCCACAATTATTGAAAATTGTTCAAATGTCTGATATAATAATAGTATAAATTAGAAGGATACCGGTATGACATTTAATTTCAATCCGCTTTCCTCTTTGAATCAAAATCTTACTAACGTACAAAAAAGCTCAAAAACTTCCGATGGCGGCGCAGGCAACACCGGCTATTTTGCGCGCGGAAAAAATGAACAGGAAGAACAACAAATTATTTTTGAAACAGATGACTACCCCAAAGACACCTTTGAATATGAAAAAGAAGAAAAAGTCGAAAGCGACGGATTATTAAGCATCTTAAAAAAACTTGTTTTGAAATTAAAAAAAGCTTTTTTAAAACTTTTCAAGAAAAAATAACCATATTGAACAATAATTTTATTTATTTTAAAATGACCTTATAGATTCTATAGCTATATAAGGAGTTTTAAAATGAAAAAATCCATTAAAGATTTAGGCGACATCAAAGGAAAAAGAGCACTCGTCAGAGTCGACATCAACGTTCCTTTAGATGAAAATAATAATGTTTCTGATGACACAAGAATCCAAGCGATTTTACCTACCGTTAATTATTTAACGGATAAAGGTGCAAAAGTAATTCTTATGGCGCACTTGGGTAGACCAAAAGGCGAAGTTAAGCCGGAATTCAGCTTAGAGCCCGTTTCAAAACATCTTTCAAAAGTCCTAGGGAAAAATGTTTTATTTGTTAAATCTCCCGTGGGCCAAGGCGCTGATAAAGAACTTGCTAACCTTAAAGATGGCGAAGTAGCGCTATTGGAAAATATCAGATTTTATAAAGCCGAAGAAGCAAAAGACGATGATATGACTTTTGCAAATGAACTTGCTCGTTTGGGTGATTTTTATGTAAATGACGCTTTTGGAGCAGCCCACAGAAATCACACATCAACCGCCAAGCTTGCTCGTGTATTAAAACCCGCAGTCTCCGGGCTTTTGATGGAAAAAGAATTAAGATGCTTGGGTAATGCTTTAAATAACCCCTCTCATCCTTTTACGGCAATTGTTGGTGGAGCTAAAGTTTCAACCAAAATCGGGGTTTTGGAAAACTTAATCGATAAAGTTGATAATTTAATCATCGGCGGCGGTATGGCTTATACTTTTGTTAAAGCAAACGGCGGCAAAATCGGCAATTCCATTTGCGAAGACGACCAGCTTCAAACAGCGCTTGATATTGAAAAGAAAGCAAAAGAAAAAGGGGTTAATCTCGTTTTAGCAACCGACGTCTTAGTTACAAACGATTTTTCAGGAAACGGCGAAAATAAAGTTGTTGATGTAAAAAATATCCCCGATGGCTTTGAAGGCGTGGATGCCGGCGAAAACACTCAAAAAGCATTCTCCGATGTCATTAAATCATCTAAAACAATTTTGATGAATGGCCCCGTTGGCGCTTTTGAAAACCCGAAATTTGCATCAGGCACAAAAGCAGTCTTAAAAGCAATCGTTGAAGCAACCAAAAACGGCGCAACAAGCGTAATTGGCGGAGGAGATTCGGTGAGTGCCGCAAAGAAATTTGCAAATTCATCCGATTTCACTCACGTTTCAACAGGCGGCGGAGCTTCATTAGAATTTATCGAAGGAAAGGTTCTGCCGGGCGTAGATGCGCTTGATGACTAGTAATATAATTTAAAATAAAAAATAAAAACAGCCCTGTCAGGTTTTTAAATCAACAAAACGGGGCTGTTTTTTTATAGATTTTGCCCCAAACAAAACAAACAAAACAAAAAAATTTTTTCTCGGGTTTTAATAAAGTATAAGATGAATTAAGGATTAAGCCATGAGAATAAATTTTTCCGCTACCCCAAAATATAGCCCAAATTATCAAAGAACTCTCGGCAACATAAATTTCACAAGTAAAGAATACAAAGCAAGAGCGCTCTATTCGATTGACAAATACGGAAGTATATTAAAAAGGCACGATAGCGCCAAACAAGCAGGGCGAGAATACGGAATAGACCCCGATTACATCAGAAAATGCGTCAGATTAGGTATGTCCTGCCACGGCATCAGGTTTGTTTATGCCGATGACATTGAGACATCTTTTTTTGATGAAACAAGAGGAAACGCAATTGACGAAGAAAAATTAGCCCAAAAAATCAAATCCACACCAAATTCAAAACCTAAATACAATCACAGCCTCTATCTTGTCGATTTAAAAGGCAATTACAAGAAATATAAAGACGCAAAAGCAATCTGCGAAGAATTTGACATAAATTATGCAACCCTTAAAAGCGCACAACACTATAATTCGATGCTTTTGGGGAAATTTTTCGTGTTTGATGAAGTTGACATAGAAAAAAAGGACGATGACGGAAATATTTATATAGACACAAAAATCATCGACGATGTTTTTAAAAAGAGCAAAAAAGTCGAAAGCACTGCTGTTTATGCCATAGATAAACAGGGGCATTACAGAAGATATAATTCATTTAACGAAGTCAAAGACGAAAATGACAACATATATTTTTCGGATATTAGAAATTCAATCGCCTCAAAATCCCTTGCCCGCGACCATCGAAGATATATCTTGGCTTCGGAATTCGAGTCGACGGATGAAAATGGCGTATTCAAGACCGATTATGATAAATTAAACAAAACTTGCCTCGAAATAGCCTCAAAACCACATTTAAGAAAAGTTCAAAACCCGATATACCTTTTCAATCCGCAAGGCAGCTTCTCAAGATTCGACAACGTCAAAGAAGCAAGCCGCGCTTGTAATTATGACGTAAGCTGCGTCTATAGAGCACTCAGGGACGACGAATTCCACAGAGGATATAAATTTGTAAGAGGCAGAGAAATTGAAACAAAAGACTCTAACGGCAATTCTTATATCGATATTGAAAAATTAAGACAAGTTGTGGATGAATTAAATGATGATAAAAAATAAAATCGAAGTTAATTTTAGATTTTGCAACACCATAAACATTCAAAAACCCTCATTAAAGTTAATTAAAGAGGGTTTACAACTTTTTTTAAAAATATATTTATTCTTCTTTAAAAATCTGCAATCTTCGATTCGGTTCTTCGCCAATGCTGATTGATTTATAGCCAAAGGCTTCGACAAGCTCATGCTGGAGTTTTCTGGTGTGGGCGTCTTGGGGTTGAAGTTCGACCATCTGTGCGCCCTCGGATAATTTTGCAATTGCCGCATTGGTCTCATCGAGCGCAAGCTCCGTTTCGTCTTTATAGTTCGTGAGGCTTCTTGTTTGTTGGTTTTCTTGGGTCAGATTCAGCGCTTCTTTTAAGACTCTTTGAATTTGGCTCATCGAATTTGTGCGCACAAAAAACACGGGCAAACGATATTCGTTTGCAATAGAAAGAATCTTCGTTCCGCCTTTGGCGAAGTTTTTATGCGCAATCACAAAATCGGCGTCTTCGACGTTTCGAACAATCGTTGCGTCAATGTCGAGCCTTTCGATTAATTTATCCACAATCGAGCGCGAAACGGCGTAGATATAGATTTTTTTGTGCTTTTTGTTTTCTTTGATGAATTGCACACGGTTAAAGCTGTAATTAAGGGGCGATTTTGTTGCGTCTTGAACCTTTTTATCAAGTTCTTGGACTTTTTGGATTATGTTTACTTCGTTTTTTGTTTCGCTGTAGTTTTGATCGACTTTTCTTATTTCGGGGCTGATTGGCCAGCCTCTCAAGATATAATCGACCGCAGTCGCGCTGTCTTTATAGATGGCAAGGGTGTTTCTGTCGATTATTTCAATTACAATATCAAATGTTGGTTGTTTTTGCCTTTCGAGAATTGTCTTTTGGCAGCCTCGATTTTTCGCTTCATCATCGCCTAAGGTGACTGTATCGACTCCGCCAATTAAATCGGATAGTGTTGGGTTTTTAATTAAATTATCCAAAGTGTTGCCGTGCGCCGTTGCAATAAGCATTACGCCTCGCTCAGCAATTGTTCTTGCTGCTGCTGCTTCAAGCTCCGTTCCTATTTCATCAACGACAATTACTTCAGGCGTGTGGTTTTCGACCGCTTCAATCATTATGTCTTTTTGATATTCCGGCTGCGAAACCTGCATCCTTCTTGCTTTTCCGATAGCAGGATGCGCAACATCGCCGTCTCCCGCTATCTCATTTGACGTATCAACGACAACGACGCGCTTGCCCAGTTCATCTGCCATTAACCTTGTAATTTCTCTTAATTTTGTTGTTTTTCCAACGCCCGGGCGCCCCAAAAAAAGAATCGATTTATTTTGAACGACAAAATCTTTGATACATTCGATTGTGCCCGTGATAACCCTTCCGATTCTGCAGGTTAAGCCGACGATTTTTCCCTGTCTGTTTCTTATGGCACTTATTCTATGCAAGGTTCCCGCAATCCCCGAGCGGTTGTCGGAAGTGAATTCAGGCAATTGTGAAGTTATATAATCAAGGTCATCTCTTGTGATGTTTTCATTTCCCAAAGAGAGGATTTTTCCGTTTCCGAGGCGAATTTCGGGGATTCTTCCAATATCGAGAACAATTTCAATGGCATCATCGAGCATCCCCTCTTTGATATTCATCTTGATTCTCTGGGGCATTATCTCTATTAACTTTTCAATGTCTGTCTGAAATTGTATTTCGCTCATTTCCCATTCGCCTTTTTACCTTTTCTAATATTATAATGCCCAATTTCTTTTTTCAATCAACAATTTTTTTGTTCTTTGAAACAGTTCGAAATAATGTATTTAAGACACTTTTAAGCTTTTTGATATTTTATATAGCGGTTTTTAAAAGTCCAAAAATCCTTATAAATCAATAGTTTTTAAATATTTTGAGCCGATTAAAAATCGTATAACTTTTTTCTAATCAGCTCAAAATCTCGTTTTTACTAATTTATCGAAAAATTTTCCAAAAAATTAAATTGAAAAATTATATCATTATTCAAATATATTTCCCTGTTCGACCGAATCCGCGATTTCCTGTTTAGCTTCTTCAATTAAGCTTTCTTTATCTTTTTCATCATCTTCATCGGTGTTGACGATTTTATTAACCGACACGACGCAATCATCGCCATCGAGCGTTTGAACGCGAACACCCGTCGCGGGTCTGCCTTGGCGGGAAATGTCGGAAGCGCTCACGCGGCTTACAACGCCGTTTGCGGTCACAACCATAATTTCATCTGTTTCTTTAACGATTGATAAATCAACAAGTCTTGATTGAGAGGACTTGAACTTCGTTGCGATAAGACCGATTCCGCCTCTGTTTTGGGTTCTGAATTCGGATATTTTCGAGCGTTTACCAAAACCGTCGGATGTTATAACCAATAAATCAGCGTCATAGTCTTTTGGAACGACGTCACAGCCTATGATTTCGTCCGATTCTCTTAATTTCATTGAATTAACGCCTCGGGCACTTCTTCCTAACGGTCTTAAATCTTCAATCGGGAAGCGAATTGCCATGCCGCAAGATGTGCCGATTAGGATTTCATCGTTTCCGTTAGCGAGTTTAACCCAATTTAGAGTGTCATTTTCTTCAAGACCTATTGCAATCAGACCGTTTTTCCTTATTGTCGTAAAGTTATCCAGCGAAATCCTTTTGATATAGCCTTTTTTAGTTAGCATTATAAGATTTAAGTTTTGCTTAAATTCCGATACAGGAACAATTGCCGTGATTTTTTCATCCTGCTCCAGTGGAAGTACGTTTATTATGGGCAATCCCTTTGATTGTCTTGAGCCTTCGGGGAAGTCATAGACGGAGAGCGAATAAACAAGCCCTTTCGAGGAGAAGAAAAGAACTTTATCATGCATCATTGCCGTAAAGAAATGAGCGACATCATCATCTTCTTTTGTTTTCATTCCGCCTTTGCCCCTTGTAGCACGATTTTGGCGAACAAAAGTATCTAAAGAAATTCTTTTGATATACCCTTGACGAGTGATAAAGACTGCCATTTGAGTGTTCGGAGTCAAGTCTTCAACGGTGACTTCACCCTCC
This sequence comes from Candidatus Gastranaerophilales bacterium, assembly GCA_947624685.1. Classification (GTDB taxonomy): domain Bacteria; phylum Cyanobacteriota; class Vampirovibrionia; order Gastranaerophilales; family Gastranaerophilaceae; genus RUG14156. The sequence goes on from CANQLJ010000059.1 coordinate 7,708, forward strand.
TCGGGGACAATTGCTGTTTTTCTGTCGTCGCCATATTTTTCTTTATCTTCAAGTAATTCAACTTTAATTAAAGCAAGAATTTTTTCTCTTGAAGATAAAATTTCTTCGTATTCTTGAATTTTCTTTAATAATTCAGCGTGTTCAGCTCTGATTTTATCTTGTTCCAAACCTGTCAAACGTCTTAATTGCATTTCTAAAATTGCATTAGCTTGTTCAACATCAAGCCCGAAACGATTAATTAGGCCGTTTCTTGCAGCTTCGGTATTTGGTGATTTTTTGATTAATTCAATTACTTCATCTAATGAATTAAGAGCAATCATCAAACCTTCCAAGATATGAGCGCGGATGCGGGCTTTTTTCAAGAAAAACATCGTCCTTCTTGTGATGACGTCGACTCTGTGTTCGACAAATTCCGATAAAACTTCATAAAGGTTTAACAACCTTGGCTGCTGGCCGACAAGAGCCACCATATTAAAGCCGAAGCTTGTAGATAGTGCCGTTTGTTTATAAAGGTTATTTCGAACGACATCAGGCTTTGCGTCACGTTTTAATTCAATTACAATTCTCATCCCTTCTCTGTCTGATTCGTCTCGAAGGTCGGAGATACCTTGGATTTTGCCGTCTTTAACAAGTTCTGCTATTTTTCGAATCAATTCCGCTTTATTAATTTGATATGGAATTTCAGTGACCACAATGGCACTTCTGCTTTGGCGTCCGCCTGAGGCGGGAAGTTCTTCGATAGTTGAGACGGCGCGCATTTTAATTGAGCCTCTGCCTGTTTCATAGGCTTTTTTGATTTCCGATGTTCCCACAATTGTGGCGCCCGTTGGGAAATCCGGGCCTTTAATATATTGCATTAAGCCATCTGTTGTGATGTTTGGGTTATCGATGAGAGCTATTGTTCCATCTACAATTTCATTTAGGTTATGAGGAGGGATGTTTGTTGCCATACCGACAGCAATACCTGACGTTCCGTTTAAAAGAAGCATTGGAAGCCTTGTGGGCAGAACCGAAGGTTCTTCTAAGGAGCCGTCAAAGTTCGGGATAAAATTAACCGTTTCACAGTCAATGTCCGCGAGCATTGCGGTTGTAATTTTGTGCATTCTGGCTTCGGTGTAACGCATTGCAGCAGCGCCGTCGCCATCGACAGAGCCGAAGTTTCCGTGGCCGTCGACCGTTAAATATCTTGTTGAAAAATCCTGCGCCATTCTAACAAGCGCTTCATAGACCGAAGAATCACCATGGGGGTGATATTTACCCAAAACTTCTCCGACTATACGAGCGCATTTTTTAAACGGCTTATCAGGAGTCATACCTAATTCATTCATCGCAAAAAGAATACGGCGATGAACCGGTTTAAGTCCGTCTCGAACATCAGGCAGGGCACGACCAACAATTACGCTCATTGCGTAATCTATGTAACAGCGTTTCATTTCATCTCTAATATTAACGGGGATTACTTTTCCGTCATCAAATAAGCTAGCTTGGCTCAAAATTCACTCCTTTTACCACGTCTTTATAATATGTTTATCATAAATATTATACTATAGCGCAAAAAATAAAGCAAAAAGATTAATTTAGCCTATAATATTTTTTAAAATTGCATTTATATGTTATTATTTTTGTCATGAAAAAGAAAAATGACAAATGGCCCACTGCTCATTTTGACAACCCAAAAAGCGACAAACCTATTGAAGAAATTTGGGATGAAATTGACGGATATACTTTCGAATCTGTGTTTGAAGGGGATGACAAGATTGAAGATTTTGATTTTGTGATTCCTCTGCCGCCTTTAAAATACCGCGGCAAGGTCTTAAAAGGGCTGTTTTTTTCCCAAGCGGCAGATAGAATAGTGGAGACTTTCCCTAAAATCAAAGAGATTTTTTTCCCGATAGCAAATTCGATGTTTTCAAGCTATCCCGGAAGCGAGCATGCCGACTTATATTTCACCTGTTATAAAAACGAAAAAAGAGAAAAACATTTTAAACAAAAGCATCCCGATAAAAAAAATATAATCATGCTTCCTTTGCAGGATGCGGATTTTTTGAATGAATATAAGATGGCGCCCGTGTTTAATACGCCAAAGACCGTTGATGTCTTTTGTGTTTCAACCGTATATCCGGTTAAAAACGTTCCTATGATTGCTCGCGCCTTAAAGGAATATGAAAAAAAATATAACAAGATTTTAAAAGTGCAATATGCAATCGGAAACAGAGACTTAATCGTTCACGAGGATAAGTCGATTGACTATTCTAAGCTTCGCTTTGATGCGCAAGAGCAGCTCAAAAAAGTTGAAGAAATTTTGGGCGATGTTCGAAAATACATCGAATTTTTCCCGTTTATCGATTATAAAGATTTGCCAAAATATTATACCCAAGCCAGATGCTGCGTTTTGGCGTCATTATTGGAAGGAAAAAACCGTTTTATCTCGGAAGCTAGAAGCTGTAACACGCCTGTTATCGTCTTTAGCGACTTTAATAAATATTCAAGAGGCGATTATCCGATATTTTTCAAAAACAGCGGCGAATATTGCCCTAAATATGACCCTATATATCTTGCCGATACAATCCACAAGGTCATCACCAATCCAAACGACTATGAGCCGAGAAAAAATTACCTTATGTATAACGGAAGAAAAAATTTCGTCAATACGATTGTGGATTCAATTCCCTATTATATCCACAATATCCCCAATTATAAACCAAATTCGATTCAGGAAAATCTTTGGGTCGATTTGGCGATGCAGGATAATTATCAATTAAGTACCTATGATTTTATCTATGGCAGAAATGTCGCAATCCAGCATGTAAGAGGCATGAAAAACGTTTCTTCTTTGGTTGATTTTTTCTTTAAGCGCTTTGGAATTAAATAGGCGCTTTTTGGGTCTTAAAATTGCAAAATGAAAAATATTATTATATAATTAATCTAAAATTGAGGGTTTGAAATCGTGTGTTTAAAATCAGGCTTTAAAATTTAGGCTTTTTTAAAGACATCGGTTTTAAATTTTATCTCGTTTTTATTTTTGTTGTCTCAAATCCGGCTGCTTAATGGCTTGCGAGAGGGGATAAGCGAAGCGGTTCCTCCGCCACGAAGACCAAGAAACAAAGTTGAAAATTGAATAAACCTATGTGTCGAAGTGGCAAACCCGAATCGAGTGAAGCTAGAGCGCCGGGCGCTCTTGCTGAACGAAGATGAGGGCAAAGGTGTGCGAAGGGCGTGATGGCGTTGCGATGAGCAACGGCAGACAGCCCGAAGGCCGTACCATGGTGACGTGGAAATCTTTGATTTCCACAGGAGCACTCTGCCGAAGCAAAATGCGTAAGCCGGTGTTCCCAAACGAGTCGCGATGAGCGACGAGTTGGAACATTACGAC
>CANQLJ010000060.1 GCA_947624685.1 Candidatus Gastranaerophilales bacterium
TAAATTATTGAATATTTAATTGTCAAGATGCGAGTTATACAATGATGAGTATTTGTTTGGGAACACCGGCTTGCGCATTGCTCCTGTGGGCATTTCGGCTTTGGCTCGTACGCTTCGCTTGCACTCGCCAGCCTCAATTGTCCTACGTACCCCAAGGGTATTTGTATTTTCTAATATTCGAGCTTGAGCTCTCATATTGAAAATACGGGCATCGCCATAGAACGGACTACGCAACGGCGGCATCGTAATGTTCCAGTGTCATTGCTCAACGCAATGCCACTTGGGAACACCGGCTTGCGCTTTGCTCCTGTGGGCATTTCGGCTTTGGCTCGTACGCTTCGCGTATACTCGCCAGCCTCAATTGTCCTACGTCGCCTATCAACAGTTTCGCCTAAAAATGACAATGCTCATCGCATTGTCATTTTCCTTACGGCTTCACTCTGGCTTGCGCATTTTTTGCCCTTGATGAGATTTGAACTCACGGCCTCTCCCTTACCAAGGGAGTGCGCTACCCCTGCGCCACAAGGGCATATTAAATGCGTTATAGTGCCCGCGCCCTCCGGGAGTGCTTCCCTCTCGAAAAATGCTCAATGGTTCGCATTTGGCTGCAGAGAACCAAAGCAACCGGACTTTTATCCTCTCAATGTACAATTAACGAAAATAGCCGATGATGGGACTCGAACCCGCAACCTACGGTTTACAAAACCGTTGCTCTACCATTGAGCTACATCGGCAAAATCCTATATTCTATATTATTAGGGACATAACAAACTGTCAAGCATTATTTTTTGAAAAGCGAAATATTACAAAAAATTTCAAAATTAATATTTTTAGTTGTAATATTTAAGTGTTGTTATTAAAATAAATTTGTTGGATTAAATGTAGCGAATTAGATAGATAGAAAGTTTAAGATGCAAGTAGCTAATACCTTGAATAACACAATAAGGATACTGTTTAACCCCAGGCTGGAACCGTTTAAATTATTTGATTTTTTAATTGTCAAGTCTGACGAAGAAAAATATGTTGCGCAAATTACACAAATATATGACGACAAATTTGATGCATCCCAAAATGTCGCAAAGCTTAGACTGTTCTATAAAATCACCCAAGACAACGAAGTTATGCCCTATGACAATTTCACGCCAAACAAAGAATGTGAAATCATAAAAATCAAACAAGAAGACATAGACGCTTTTGTCAACCAAGGCAAAAAAACATTCGTAATCGGCACAAACGTCAAAAGCCAAAACGCGCTTCGTTTACAGTATGACTTTTTCAACAATCAACCCGTCGTATTAGCAGACAGAATTGAACATGCCAATACAATCATGCTCAATCTCACAAAAAATCTATCAAACGAAAAACCGCTCATAATAATCGATTCTTCGGGCAATTTGGAATATGAAGACTCAAAAAAGCTCGTTGCAACAAAAACGCTAAAGCTTCCCTTAAACTATTCAACAATCGACTATGTCTTTGAATCATGCCTGCATGACGGAAGTTTGGAATTTGAAACGGTCGGAGTGGAAATTTTAAACGAAATCAAAAAATTTGCAAAAAACCAAGAATCAGGTTTTATCCCGTTTAACACATTTGTCCGCGTGGTTATGGAACAGTACAAAGTCACTCCGTATCCGGAGCTGAAGCTTCTTGTAGCAAGACTCAAAAAGTTACAAATGGAAGAAATTTTTGCAAGATGCAAAAAAGATAATGACATTCTTTTAAATTCAATATCAAAAAACAAAGTTACGCTAATCGATCTTTCCTGTCTTGATGCACTATGGCAAAAAGCATATATAGACTATATCACCTCTGAAATAGAAGATGAAATATACCTAATTTCAAGGATAAACGAAGAAAATTTCGATTTGGATTTGATGAATAAAATATATTGCAAAAGAAAAAACATCAAATTCATCCCGAATGTCTCATATAACTATAAAAAACTTCCTTCCCTGATGCACTATTGCAAAAACTATCTTTTAATGCCAAGTTTATATCAAAGGATGGATTTTTTGGATGCTAATTTTGCTCTTTCAAATTTAATCTTAGATGGCTGTATAATCTTTGGCCAAAATACCGATAACTTTATCTATATGGCGCAGGATTTAGAGCTTGTCGAGCAGCAAAAAAGAGGAAACTACAGAAAAATTAACCTCACAATTGAAAAAGATGAAAAAAGCCAAACTCAAGATACTAAAAATCAAACCATTACAGCTAATGAAGCAATAATCACACCAAACAACGATTCTTCAAAAGAATTTTTTGAAGAACTTGAAAATCCAAACCAAAAAAAACATGTAAAAATCCTTGAAGAACAAGCTTCGATAGCTCCTTCGTTGGTTCAAAAAGATGATGAAATAAATTATTACGACAAAAGCGACAACCTTGAAGGTGTTGAGCTTCAAGAATTAATTGATGACGCCAATAAAACCCAACAAAATGAAGTCCAAAATGGAATTCAAAATGAAGTCCAAAATGGAATTCAAAACGAAGTTCAAAATGGAATTCAAAATGGAATTCAAGACAAAAAGGGCGTTGAATTAAATTCACTAAATCAAGTATCGCAGCAAAACAAAAACGAAGACAAAAACGAAAGCCAAAGCGCTCTAAAAGAAGAAAACAAAACCCATATCGATAAAATCGAGCAAACAATTAATGAAGCTTTAGTAGATACCAAAGACATTGAAACACAAAAAAATAATACAGCATTAACAAATAACATCATCAAACATGACGAAGCGCAAATTTCAGATGAACATCAAACCTCAAACAGCTCGAATGATGATGAATCTTTTACGTTCAGCGATGAGGTTTTAGATTTCTATGAAATGACCCAAATTGACGATAGCCATGATGATAAAGACATTTCATTGGAAAATTTGGATAATAATCAAGATAACGACATAGATTTAAGTGAAATTGCCGATAATTCAATAGATGCGACGTTTGAAAAAATAGTGAACGCAAAAAATGAACCCAAAGCGCAAGATACATTTATAATCGACGGCGAAACGAAAATCAACAGCGACCACCTTTTAAATAAATTGGATCAATTGGATAAACCAATCGAAAATAATTCAGAGAAAGACACTTTGCCGATTTTTAAAGAAGAAACACCAAAAACCCAAACTCAAATATACGAAATAGGAAATATGATAATCCACAAAAAATACGGCCGCGGAACAATAATCAAAACGATTAAATATGAAGACAGGCAGCTTCTTCAGATAGAATTTGAAGAAGCGGGCAAAAAGCTTCTTGATCCTAAAGTTGCCGACATTAAATTAGAAAACTGAAAGAAAACCAACAGATAAATGGGTGATGAGAATAAGCAATTTGAAGCCAGCCAACAAAAGCTGAGAAAAGCGCGAGAGCAAGGTCAAGTTGTTAAATCAAAAGATTTATCCACTGCAATTGCGATAATTGTTATGTTCAGCGCGATTTATCTTTTAGGGCCGATTATTTGGGGGCAATTGAGCAATCTTTTCACGATGATTTATGAACAGATTCCGAATAAACACCTTGATGATGTCGGATATGCTTATCTTTTCACAAGAACGGTAATTCCTACCGCTTTGATTTTACTTCCTATACTAATTTTAGCATCTTTTGTCGGAGTGCTGGGGGATATGATTCAAATAGGGCCATTATTTACGACAAAACCGATGGAATTTAACGCGGATAAATTTAATCCGACAAAATATTTTAAAAACCTCGCCAACCCAAAAACATTATTTGATTTATTGAAAAATATCGTAAAAGTCGTTGTATTAGGGATAATCGGCTATGTTGTATACGTTTCTCATTTTAAGCAAATTTTGATGCTTGCCGCTATTGATAATCATTTTGCGGTTTTAATTCAATTCGGTTCATTGGTTTTGGATTTCGTAATTAAAGCGGGGATTGCCTTTTTAATTATTGCGGCAGCCGATTATGGCGTCACGAAATGGAAATTTTTGCAAGATCAAAAAATGTCATTTAAAGAAGTCAAAGACGAATATAAAAACTCGGAAGGCGACCCCAATGTCAAAGCCGCCCTTCGCCAGCGCCGCCAGCAGCTTTTGCAGCAAAAGATGATGGACGCCGTTACCACTTGCGATTTTGTCGTAACAAACCCGACCCATGTGGCTTGCGCCATTAAATATGATGCAAAAACGATGGAATCCCCGACATTAGTCGCTAAAGGTACGGAATTATTCGCTCAAAAAATTAAACAAATTGCAAGAGCCCATAATATCCCCGTTATTGAAAACCCGCCCGTGGCAAGAGCGTTATTTCGGCTTGTTGAAATAAACAGGCAGATTCCGCCCGATTTATATAAAGCGGTAGCTGAAATTTTAATATTTGTCTACAAACTCAAGAAAACAACCGCCCAACAACAAGAAATCATCGAAAAAACGGCAAAAGAAAAAAACGACATTCAAGCACAAAGGGAAATTCAAAAAAATCGCCAAAACGATGAAAAAAGATTCCAAGATGACATAAATGACCGGAATTAATTAATATTTATAAAATCTTTATACACTGCCATCTTTACAAATTGACCCAAAGATTAGAAAATATATAAATATAAAATATTTTTAAAAGAGGGAGGAAGTATGTCAAAACCGCAAACCAAAGAAAGCATTTTCGAACAATGCAACCAAAACAACGTAAGATTTATAAGGCTTCAATTTTGCGACATAAACGGCACAATTAAAAATCTGTCTTTACCGATTAGTCAATTAGACAAGATTTTAAATAATGAAATAATGCTCGATGGCTCATCCATCAAAGGTTTTAGAAACATAGAAACATCGGATATGTATTTTTACCCCGATATTGACACGTTTTGCATTTTGCCATGGTGCGAAAGAAACGGTGAAAACGTCGCAAGAATCATCTGCGACATTCATAATGCAGACGGAACACCATTTGAAGGATGCCCCAGATGTAACTTAAAAAGAATGATTGCAAAAGCGCAAAAACTGGGCTATACAATGAACGTCGGCCCCGAAGCGGAATTTTTCATTTTTGAACTTGATGAAAACCTAAAAGCAACAACAATCCCCCACGACAAAGGCGGATACTATGACGCAGCACCTACCGATATGGCAGAAGACATAAGAAGGGATATTGTAACAACGCTTGAAGCGATGGATTTTGAAATTGAAGCAAGCCACCACGAAGTTGCAGACGGCCAGCATGAAATCGATTTTAAATACGCGGATGCCCTTACTGCAGCAGATAACATAATCACATTCAAATATGCCGTAAAAAGTATCGCAAGCGACTATGGGGTGCACGCTACATTTATGCCAAAACCTATTTTTGGAGTCAATGGTTCCGGCATGCACTGCAATTTATCGTTATTTAAAGATAATCAAAACACGTTTTTTGCGCCCGATGAACAATATCAGCTTTCAAAAAATGCAATTTATTCTATAGGAGGCGTTTTAAAACACGTTAAATCATTTACCGCAATTACAAACCCGATTGTAAACAGCTATAAAAGACTTGTCCCGGGGTATGAAGCACCGGTTTATAAAGCATGGAGTCTTGCTAACCGCTCGGCTCTAATCAGAGTCCCTGCTAAAAGAGGAAACGCAACAAGAATTGAACTTCGCTCTCCCGATCCTTCCTGTAACCCATATTTAGCAATGGCTGTAATTTTAGGCTCAATTTTAGACGGCATTGAAAATAAAATCGAGCCGCCCTATCAGGTTGAAGAAAATATCTATGAATTAAATTCAAAAGAACTTGAACAAAAAGGAATCGAATCGCTTCCGGGGACTTTAATTGATGCCGTTCGCGAACTTCAAAAAGACGAAGTTGTTAAAGATGCACTTGGAGAACATATTTTAAACGAATTTATAATTGCAAAAAATATCGAATGGGATAAATATAGAACCAATGTCACAAAATGGGAATTGGATAAATATCTAAACGCTTATTAAAATCTTTAATATTTAACTTTAAAAAACTAACCCCTAAAATATTAGGGGTTAGTTTTTTTGAAATATTAATGCATTAATTTGCTGTTTGATATAATTAAGCGTTTTGATATAACAAAACATTAATAGACGGTTTGATACTCGGCATCTTGTTCTTCTTCGGTCAATTTACGTATTTTTTTAATATCTCCGATTCCGCTCGGAACAACGACTTCATCGATATAGCTTAGAATCGGGAGTGCACCGTTTGGCCAAAAATCGGATACTTGAAGTTCAACTTTATATGTCGCATAGAGTTTTGGGTCATTTATGCCGCCATATACCGAGAGTTTTGAAATGTTTGGGTTGAAAACGGCAAATGTGTCGTTGCTAAATTGCACCTGACAGATGTCATTAGCGTTTGAAATATTTGTTACTTTATTTCTTGTGTTGGGATATGCTTGTAATGCCGCCACCATGCTGTCACAATTGGTCGGAAGTCTGAATTGTCTTGTCCTTTCCAACATTCTTGAATAATCTTGTATTGCAAGTTTGATATTGTCTCTTGTACGCATAATTTTATTTTTAATTTGCGTGTGCTCGTATACAAGATCTGTCCTTTTAGAGCTTTCTTTAATCAATTCATAAAGTTTCTTTTCGTTACAATTGGTCGTTACCCCCGAAATTGCGTACACTCTGCACACATTTTGACCGTCCCCTCTTGTCATTTGACCGACAGGAAAATCATCCTCATCTTTATATTTTTTAGTCATATAGTAAGAATTGTTATAAGTGTTTTGATTGGATTTGCTAACTACAATTTTGTCATAGTACGGATTTTTGTCGCAATACCATCTTTGTACCGTACTATATAAACTAATTTGCGGATCTCCCGGTCTGCATCCCGTGTATATAGAATCGGACCCTGCTATATAGCACAATATTAAAACAAGTACAACAGCAGCAACTACCACAAAAGCAACGGGAATCTTTTTTTGTACGTTTGGGTTATTGGTATTATTCGCACTTGTTTCGGCGCTTTGGGTAGTGTTTTGGGCGGTATTTTCCGTAGCATTTTCTGTAGTATTTTGGGTAGTATTTTGGGTATCATTTTGAGCATTATTTTGAGTGGTGTCAGGCGCATTATTTTCAAGTGCAATATTTTGCGTCGAATCGCCATTTGAGCCGTCGGTTTCTTGCGGGAGAAATTCTTTACAATATTTACATTTTTTTGCTTCCGCTAAAATTTCTTCGCCGCAAAACGGGCATCTTTTTGTTTTTTTATCCATTGAGGAATCTCCTTGTTACCATTGTTTATTAAGCACTTTAAATCTATAGTAATCGTATGGGTATTGCAGGAAAAATAATATAAAATATATTAAAAAGGCAAAAACACCAAACAGATAATATCCAAACCAAAGTGCAAGTCCGTAGACAATGCCTTTTTGCCACATACCTTTAACAAAATAATAAAAATAAGTGAAAATCAATACCGAAAGCAAGCTTAAAATGTCGCTAAAATAAATCCCTTTAAGAATATTTACGCGCTCGTTGTTCGATAAATTCTGAAATTCGGGGCGAATTTTCCACGAAATACCATCTATAACGTGCTTTTCAATTAATGAAAATCTTTTTTTCCAGCTTTCTTCAATATCGCCTGATTTAGCGGTTGAACTCAAAGAAGAATTGGCCGACGAATCAGCTGTCGTCGAATCATTGTTTAAGGCCTCATCACAGCATGGGCAAACAGTCGCATCCGCGGGGATTTCTTCGGCACAGAAGGGACAAGTTTTTGTTTGGGGCTTTTGTTGAGCTTGTGTGTCATGGTTTTGTCCGTCAAGCCATTCGCCGCAATGTTTACATTTTTTTGCTACCGCTAAAATTTCTTCGTCGCAAAATGGGCATTTTTTCATCTCTTCAGCCATATTTTATTCCTTATAATCTTCTGCAACACCTTTTTTGATTTTTTAGATTTTTTAGATGACATCCGCTTTTGTATCATCTGATAATTTATATTATTTAATTAGGCTTTAAAAAGCCTCTTATCAGCTTGATACATAGCAGATACAACAATTTTATATATAAATCATCACCCTTGTCAAGCTATATAGGGGGTTTTAGTTATATTTCTTAATTGTTTTTTTTGGGGGGGGGGAGTTTTGTATTTGCGCATGGATTTGCGTTATATAATATTTATCAACTTAAAAATTTATATTTTATGCTGATTTTGGGATAAATATTATTATAAAAATTTTTCATTATAGCTAAATCGGTTATCTTTATTGCCTATTGTTAAATTTTAAAAGATATGTTCGAATAATAAAAATAAGGAGTTTGTATATGAAAAAATTAGTTTTGACTTTGGCTTTAATTTTATTATCAGGTTTATTAATGTATTCTTTTGGTGCTTCCATGGGGCAAAATAAGTCTATGGGCGGTTATACAGGCGCCACACAAAATAGCTTTACTTTGGCAAAAGATGTGAAAAACTTGCGCGATAATCAATATATAACTTTAAAAGGCTATATAATATCTAAAACCGGTAACGAAAAATATATGTTTAAAGATGATTCAGGCACAATTCAAGTCGAAATTGATGATGAATATTGGAATGGCTTGAATGTAAATGAAAATGATTTAGTAATCCTTGAAGGCGAAGTTGAGCGCGAGCGAAACAACTTAAAAGTTGATATAAATTCAATTCGTCTTAATGCTAAATAAGTTTTCTGTTCGTATGAAGCGTTTCGGAATCTGACCAGGGTAAGCAACCCCACAAACAAGCACCCGTCATTCTGAGCTTGACTCAGAATCTCTAGAGTATGTAATCTTTACTTCTCAATTTGTTCACTTTCCTTTCTTTAAAAAAAGCCAAAAAGTTTTTTAATAAATTGATTTCATCAATTTGTCCGCTTTCTTTTCTTTGTTCAATTGCCCATCAAAGAAAAAGGCGTAAGCCAGGGCTCCCAAACGAGCTTGCGTAGAGCAAGCGAAGTGGAGCTATTGATAGCCGCCGTAGCAATCTTTGATTGCACAGGCGGAAAAATGCGGGCGAAAAAGTTAAGAAAGAGGGCTCGCGTGGATATAACACACTAGGACGTGCACTAAATTCAAGCCAATGCTCTCGCACAACTCGCTTACGCTCAGACACGTGCTTCGCATTGGCTTTCATTAAGTGCACATGGAAAAGTCCTATACGCCATTACGTCATTGCGGGCTCGACCCGCAATCTCTAAAGAGGGAAATACCTAAGGTGAAGAGACCCTGAATCAAGTTCAGGGTGACGTATTGTAGGGTGGTATTGTTTTCTTGTGCACTAAGTTCGAGCCGACACTCCCGCGCATCGTTCCCGTAAGGTTTAATGCGACCATCCTATGCGAGGAGCGCTCCGTGCCGTCTCTCACTAAGTGCACATGATTTTTAGGTGTTTAGAATCCCTGCATCCCATTACGCTGTCATGCTGAACTCGTTTCAGCATCTGACCAAGTATAGTAATTCATAAAAAATGCACCGTCATTGCGGGCTTTACAAAGCACATAATCCGCTTTCAAGCTCCTTGATATTTCACTAAAACCGCGGACTTTGAGAATTGTAAACAAAAGT
>CANQLJ010000061.1 GCA_947624685.1 Candidatus Gastranaerophilales bacterium
ACAAAGCTGCGCAGGGATAATTTTATAATTATTGCTATAACGCGACGGGAAATTTGGCAAAAACTTTCACGAAGTTTGGCAAAAAGTTTTTGAATTTTTAAATAAAATGATATAAAAAGTATATATTTTAATTTAATATTTCCCATAATTTTTAATATAGCTGTTTAATTTATTTTTGTCTACAATGTTACTAATTTAAAACGGTATTGGAGGTGCATATTCTTTGACAATCTGTAAGATTTCAATTCTATCCTCTAACATTGAATAGTTGCTTTCTTTTTCAAATTTGGCTTTTAGTCTTAATGCTTCTTGTTCTGCATTTTTAAAACTGCTATGTACAAATTTCGGTTTTTCTTTAGAGGGTACAAATACATAATACTCGTTATGATATCTAAAATCTTTTAAAAAATAAGCAGTATCAAACAAAATTTTTGATAATTTAATTAAAAAGTTACATATTTTATTCATTGTTCCTCCAATAGTTCAGGTGTGGTGTATATATTGCCGATTATTTCAAGTCTATTTTCTGAAAAACAAGCTCTTAATTCGTGAAAATATGCAATAACATCATTATTTTCTAAGAAAAAAGCACATTTTTTAAATCCAACTTTACAAAACATATTAAAGTAATAGCCTGTATCTTTTACAATATCCCCCTCATAAATAAGTTTGCCGTTACGGTCTTTAAGCCCTGTGCATTGACAGAAGATTAAATCTTTTAAAGGTATATTACCTTCGTGGAATCCATCGGCCCATTGAATTGTAACTAAATCTTCAAACCCCATTAAAGAAAAAGTATAGCCTTTAATTTCTTTTAATTTATTATTTCGTTTGTCAAATACTTTGTATTCTAATCTATCGTTCATTTTCCATTGCCTTTATTACTTTTAAAATTTTATAATATTTACAAGTTGTTTTAAAATCGTGTTCAGCAGTGCATTTTTGACAATTTTTACAAAAATTTTGAGTCATATTTTTTATTTCACCTATACACTTTTCGCATTTTTGTTTTAATTGGTTGTTTGTTTCATCTGTTGTGTTCATTTTCCACCTCGTTTATTATTTTTAAATTATCTAATATTTTCTATATCAAGCATTTTGAGTTCTTCAAGATTGTTTTTCCAATAAACTAAAGAAATTAAGCTTTTAGAACATTTTTCATCTTTATTTGTTATATGAAATAGTTTTGTGTAGATGTTGTTTCTGTGAGTTGCAACTGTTGTAGGCGCAATGCATAATTTTTTTGCTATTTCTTCTATGTTTAACCCGTAAGATATATATTTTGCTATTTCTTTTTCTCGTTTTGTAAATGTTTGATAAATTGTTTGTGATGCGTTCATTTTTTACCCTTTGTTAATAATTTTTGATTAAAATTTCTTTATATTCTTTATCTTTAACATTTATATTGTTAATTCCTTTAATTCTGGATATATTAATAATCTCGAAGCCTTTATATAATTTTCTTATTTTCGGTGAATCGTCGTAAGATAAAAGAAATCTGCCTTTTATTGTTTTTAATGTCTGAGAAAGTTCTTCATGTTTGAAATCTTTTGTAGAGCAAACTTTATATCCTGCCCCTTTTGAATATGGCGGGTCGCAATAAAAGAATTGTGTTTTAGAATCGTATTGTTTAATTAAATCTATGGCGTTTTTATTCTCAATTAAAACTTTGTCTAATCTTTTAGAAATTTCGTTAATTCTTTGAATAATGCCATAGGCTGATTTAATTCCTCTTGATTTACTGGTTGCAAATTGTGAGCAATTAGACCCGAATGAATGGTTAACCAAGAATAAAAATTGCGCTGATTTTTGAATATCCGTAACGCAATAGCTGTTTAAATATTCATTAAATTGTTTTCGGCTTGATAACATAAAGCACATTTGTCTTGCAAGTTCGCAAGGGTGATATTTTACAACATTAAATAAGGTAATAAGTCTTTCATCCAAATCATTATATATTTCTAAATCTGCCCATTTGTCTTTATAAAATAAAACCCAAGCGCCACCGCCAAATGGCTCTATGTATCCTTTTATATCATTTGGAATTAACTGTGCAATTTTTTTTCTTAGTCTTGATTTTCCACCAATCCAAGCTATTAAATATTTGTAATTTTTCATAACTTTCCTGCCTTTCTTTTAAAAAATTGTTATATTAGTTTTGCAGGTAGTCATAGTGGAGTTATGATTATTTTATTAATAGTGCCAGCTATTAATAAAACAGGGCTTTTGCCTTGCCTGTATTTTTATTTAGTTTTCAAAGTGCAATTTAAAACATTTTTAAAAAACTTTTAAAAGCATTTTAAAATTGGTTTTTATTTATGCGCCGATTTTAAAAGGCGGTTGTTTGCGGTTTTTATCTTTAACAAACGAAATATGAACCCACTTATCATATTCATTTATCAATTGGTCATATTCGATGTTTGAATTTTTTATAATATTGATAATTTGGCTTGGGTTCATCCCTGATATTTTAAAATCAACGGCTTCACCTTTAAGATGTTGCGAATTCGTTTTTCCGCCCGCTAAGAAGTTTACCTTTTGGCATCTAAAGCCTGAAGTTATAATCATCGGTTTTTTAATTAATTCTCTTATAGGTTGCAGGCAAAAAACAATTAAATTAAGCATATTATCCAAAGAATTAATATCGGGCATATTATTTATGTTATTTTGAATTGCGATATCTGATTTAATTAATTCAGACATTTTAAAGTTAAGCATTTATTCTCCTTTCCATAAACTAACCAGTGAAACTTTCATCGAAATATACTAATTTTCTTTAAATTGTTGTTTTGTAAAATTTTTCAAGTTCCAACTCTTTTTTTGAAAAAGCCCAAGAAATATTAAAATTAACCGCAAACCTCATCAAATTAATTCGCCAAGGTTTTATTTGTCCCAGTGATTTCAGCGCACGTTTAAAACGGTTATTTGCTTGGTTAAATGTTGTATCTTTGACTTTTAGATATTCAATCGGGATGTCTTCGCAAATTGTGATTTTTGTATCATTTTTAGTTATTTCTTTTACATAATTTTCATCGATTAGTTCATCTAAAGTTTTTGTAACCATAATAACTTTATGATATTTACATTCAAAATCGTGTTGTATTGCAGGGCGTAAATCATATTCCATTTTTGAACCGCCGATAAATGCAAGATAATTAGGAATAGTATATCCATCGGTTTTAAAAAATCTCGGTACAAAATATAAATTTCCGTCTTTGTCTTGAAATAATTGGTTATGCAATGTAATCCAATTATCTAAAAATTCATCTTGCGCTAACACCGCTTTTCCTGTAATAAATTTAACCATTTTTTAAACTTTTCTCCTGTAATTTGAGCAACATTTCTTCCGATTTTATAAACAATTCAGCAAACAGTTCATCTTTATATGTGTCATTTATCCGCATAAATTCACGTTTTGGCATTGTAAGTTTAGTTTTAAAAGCTTTTCCTTTTTTGCTTTTTTTGTTCACAGTTCCTTTAAAACCAAAATTATGAATTGCTGCATATTTATTATTTGTTCCGACAATTGCGCTGTTATTGTTGCTTTTAGCCGTAAATGATTTGCGCAAAAATCCGTCAAGATTTAAAATTTTGCCTGAACCCTTGCCCATTTTTATTCTTCGTTTTTTCCAACCGTCACTCCATTCTTGCCATTTTGCGCCGGTTGCTTCTCCTTGTGTTTCAAAATTATCATCAATAAGTTTTTTCATAAAAACCCGAGCTGTTTTCATTAACGGCGTTAAATCTTTCAATTTGCGGTAAGCGCTATCTAAAAATTTCGTTATTTCTTTATCGTTTATTTTTGTCAAAAATTGCATATTAGTTCCTTTTCCATACAGGTAATTTTGAATTATCAATATTCTCGCTTTCCTCAATAGGGATAGCAACAAGAGAACCTTGTTTTATATATGGTTTTAGCGGAATATGCGGATTAAATTTAATAATTGGTTTAATATTGAAACAATCTTTAAAATATTGGTATGCAATTTCATCTATTCTTTGTTCTTTTTTAACTTGGTGAAAAATAAAATTTGTCATATTAACTCCTTAATGCGCTGTCAAGAAACACCGAAGGCAGAGAATTAACAGCTTCTTTTAATTCTTCTAATTCACTAAAATCAAGCGTTTTATCAGTTGTTAATCTGTCTGTAATTGAGTTTAAATTATCAAAAAGGTTAATTACATTATTGTTGGTTATATCTGATATAACTCCGGTCTTAATTGTTGCAAATATTTCTTGCGCTCTTTGTGATAGATTATCGGACAAAGTTGGCTCATTCAGCGCTTCTATTGCGTTTTGTTTAATAGAATCAGATGTTGTTTTTAAAAAATCTTTGAATTTATTTGAATTTTGGCTGTATTGTTCATATTTATCAAGATTAGCCTTGCCTTCTTCTTGCTCTTTGAATTCTTTATCAGCAGGAACTTCAATTAAGTTGAAAGTTACTTGTGCTGATATGACAATATTATTTATCTGATTTTCAATTGTTTCTTCGACTTCCGATATAACATAATCACCTTTGTATTCACTGTGATATATCCATTCTATAGGTTCTCTTGACTCTGCTTGTTTAATTAATATATTTATTATCTCTTTAGGGTCGCAAAAAGAGATATGCAAAGGTAAGTTTATGCTGTATTCCAGTAAATCTTCATTGCCTTGTTGCAGATTCGGTTTAGAATTTATGCAAGACATTTTGTTATAGCTATAAACATGTTTTGTAGATAAAATAACGGCTCGATTTAATATTTTGGTAAGTGTCCATTTTTGCGCTATTTCCATTAATAAGCCCTCGCACTTTGTCTTTGTGAAATTTCTTGAATCATTTTTACGAGTTCGTACTTATATTTATTTAACAGTGTTAAGAATTCTTCTTTTGCCTGAGGAGAAGAATTTGATATTGTAACGGAGGGTTTAAAGTTAATAGTAAATGAAGCTGAAGAGTTATTTGTAGATGAAACAATTGAACTGTCATCATCTCTCCATCTGTTTGCTTCTTGTCGGTTTAATATTGCTTCACCTTTATGGACTTGCGCAATATAGCCGTCATAAGGAACGTAACTTAATCCCAGAGCGTGAGAGCCATCCACTTTTTGTTTTTTATTTGCTCTTTGATTTTTTACATTTTCGTTTACTTCTTTTGCTTTTGCTTGTTGACCTTGCGCCCACTCAACGGCTTTTTGTCCTATTACTCTAAATCCGCCGGCTTTTTGTGCTAACGTATTTATTAAGCTAATCAAACCATGGATAGCGTGATATACTATGCCTATCGGATGAATCCAAGAAAAAATGGTTATCGCAAATTTAACAGCCGGACCTATAAATTTCCATAGTCCGCTTGCGCCGATTGTAAAACTATTCCATAATACGGCAAGCCAAGCGCCACCTGCCTTTATTACTTCCCAAGTTCCCTGACACATCTTTCTGAAGCCTTCAAATTTTTTATAGCAAATAACTGCACCTATTCCCAAAGCTACTATTAAAGCAATGACTCCGGCTATCGGGGCAAGTGCCGGATTTGCCCAAGAGGCAATACTTATTGTGCGTATAGTTCTCCTTAAAAAGATTAAATTTCTAATAACAGAACCTATGAATACCAAAGATGTTCCCGCAAAGACTGATATTGCACCAACGGCAACAGATGAAATTGAAATGAAGTTTTTCAGACCATCCGGCAATTTAGATATTGATTCGCTCAATCCTTTCATTGCATTTGCACAGCCGGAAATAACGGGCAATAAGCTTGTTCCAAACTCAACGGACAATGCTTGCAGGCTGTTTTTCATTATTGCCATTTGATTATTTAGACCTTGAGTTTGCTTTCCGTATGCTTCAGTTATGGAATCAGCACCGTTTCTCATATCGTTTAGAGTCTGAAGATACGATTTATTATTTGCACCCGTCAAAGATAAAATCGCATTATAACCCTCAACCGAGCCAACAAGTTGGATAAGTGCTGATTGATTACCTTTTACAGCCTTATTAATTTCACTGAATGCGTTTACCATTCCGCCTGATTTGCTTACTAAATCAGAAAATGATTTTGCGCCAAGTTTTTTAAATATGGCAGTTTGTTCTTTTGAACCACGCGACAAACCTGCTATCGCTGCTTTTAATTGCGTATGAGCGTTTGCTGCTTTTAAACCGGAAGTTGTCATTGCAGCGACAGATGCAGAATATTCATCCAATTTAATGTTTGCAGATGAAACAACACCTACAACTGAGCCAAAACCTTGTGCAAATTCGGAAATATTTGTTTTACCATACTTTACGACTTTAAAAAACATATCATAAATTTTGTCGGATTGTTCCCCTTTGAGATTAAAAGCATTAATAGCACTTGTAGCAACATCAACTGCTTCAGCTGTTGTAGCAAGACCTGAAACGGCTAACATTTCACTTCCTTTTAGAACTTTGAATTGTTCGGAAGCTGAAATGCCGGCAGAACGAATTGAATATAGCGCATCCGTTAAATCGCTTATTGCTTTAGGAGAATTTTTTGCTAATTTTAAAACTTCTCCGGACATCTCTTTTATGGATTCCGTATTTGTATCAATTATGGTCGATACGTTATTCATTCCCTGTTCAAAATCACCTGCAATTTTAGCATTGACACCGGCGGTTGCTAAAAGTGCAGTACCGAAAACGGCAAGTTTTTTTCCCGTAACATCGAATTTATTTGCAGTTTTTTCAAGGCTTTCATTCATTTGAGCGAAAGCCTTGTCACTTTGAGTGCAAGCCGATTTTACAATGCTTGACATTGTATCTTTAGCTTTTAGAACTAATTGTAATGTAAGTGAATCAGACATTTTATTCCTATGACTTGATTTTATACTTTCGGAAGCTTTGGTTTTTTATTGTTTTCTTTATACATTTTGGAATATAAATTATATCCGGCATCAAACCAGTCTATAACTTCTTTTATTGTCATTTCATATATTTCCGACTTTGAAAAGTGAAAAAAATGAGCAATAAAAGCCAGCATTTCCAAATCAGGCAATGCACCAATATTTAAAACTTTTTTGCTTTAGTCCAAATATCTTCAAGTTCCAAAACTTTAAAACCGTCCCATTCTAACATTTCGGGCGCAGGAATTTTTTCTCCGTCAAAAAGACAAATTTCAGATAGAATATAGTTGACGGTTTCTTGTTCAAATTGCCGACATTTGAATAATAATTTAGCATTAAATTTTGACAAGTCCATCTTCACTTTTGTTCCGTCTGTTTTTAAAACAAATTCAAGAACTTTTTGGTTTTCTTTGTTATTTTTTTCAGTCATTATAATTTTCCTTTATACTAAGCCTAAATTTTTCTTTAATTGAGCTGACAGGTCTACACCGTTTACTTTCCATATTAAATTAGGAATATCCACGTGATAGATTTCTTTTGAACCTATATATTTTTTTGCTGACGAAATATTAAATTCCAGAGTTTCTTCAACATTTGTTTGTTGCTCTAATTCGCCCAAAAGAGGAAATTTTGAACTTGAACCCCTTAATACGACTTTCACGCTTTCCGATTTTGTTAGATTTTCGTTGCTGAAGCTGTCAAGAGACTGGTAAACCGTAAAGTTAATTTCAGCAAACGGGTTTGCTACTTTGGAAAATACATCTTTATCAAAGCTTATTAAAGTTAACGATGCACTCATAGCATTAATCCCAACCGGAAGGTTATAAGTACCTATGCCGTTTTTAATTTCAACGGTTGCAGATTCTATATCCGGCCCTTGAAATTTAGAGGCAACCCCAAAAAGATTTTTCCCTAAATATACATTAAATCTTGTTTGAATATTCATTTTTACTCCTTAGTTATTCAATGTTTTTGTAATAATTGTTATATCTAAAATATCATTGAACGTTATGCGTTCAGCCGTGCATAACGGACAGCATTTATACGGAAATTTAATATGACCGTTTGCTAAATCTGAAGCGGTATTTATAGAACTATCCCAATATGCTTCACCGTCATATATGATATATTCTTGATTGTTAGGATTAGACCAGCGTGCAAACGCGGAATTTATTGCATTAAGCACATCATCTATAAAACCTCTCGTTATGTTTTCGCCAATACAGACAAAGGAAGTATCTCTAATTGATTTGTTGATAAAATCCCTTGTTCTTCTTGCGCTTTCAAAAGTCATTAATCCGCTTTCGGAAGGAAAGCTTGCATTTCTTGAACCCCAAATGTAATAATCACCTTTGTAATTTATGGCAGTGGTTATACCTTGTGCATTCAACCTGTTTGAATCTGTTGAGGGGTCGTTTAGAATAAATGATATCGGAAACTGAGTAGAAACTATTGTACTGGCTTTTGTATTATCTATTGATTTTGCAATATTTCGTTCCCTGTCTAATCTAACTCTCAGACCTGCAACAACCGGACTTTTAGGTTTTAGGGTTGTTGTATTTTGGTTTGAATTATATCTGTAAACCCAGGGGGAACACAAAACAACTCTTTGAGATGTTGTTGTTAAATCAACACTTTCAGTTTCTTTTAATCTTGCTTTTTCAGCTAACGGTACAGTTGTTTTATTGTCGCAATCCAGATATGCAAATGCTTCAATTTTATCCGCAACAGCTTCAATTTCCGTTCTTACAATTTTTGAAGTAAATCCGGGTGCAATAATAATTCCAGGAACAATACCCCAAGTTGCATTAATATCATAAATTTTTTGTAAACCGGTTCTATTGCCATTTTCGTCAGTTTTTCCTATGACGTCGCTATCGTCAATTTTTGTAAAATCAACATATTTATAGCTGGCTTTTACGTCTTGCTGACTTTCTTCTATTTGACTTCCGGGCAATATTTTAATTGTATTGTTTTCAAAAGAATAGTCTTCGCCTAAAGTTAGGTTTTCTTCCGATTTCTTTACTGTCAAATCTTGTATGCCTACTTCATCAAGTTTACATTCACCCGATACAAAGCTTATTTCTTTTTCAACCGTTGCTGTGTGTTTTTCGTTGAAAAATATATTGATTGTAAAAATATTAGCAC
>CANQLJ010000062.1 GCA_947624685.1 Candidatus Gastranaerophilales bacterium
ATGGAGCGGGAGACGGGACTCGGACCCGCGACATCTTCCTTGGCAAGGAAGCATTCTACCACTGAATTACTCCCGCAAATATTATTTGCTTCCCTATAATACAATATCAAAAAAAATAATCAAGTGGTTTTTTAGATTGCCTGTTCTCAATTATGTAAATAAATGTAAAGAAAAAAATAAAATTTTAATAAAAAACGAACAAAAATAATATTTTAGCGTTTTAAATTATGTGAAAAGCAAAAAGTGGGGGTAATGTGATGAAAAAAAGCATTTATTTAATTTTTACTTTATTTTTAACGTTTGGTTTTTTGCAATGTGCAAATGCAAAAGATTCTTACCAAATCGCACAATACCAAAATCCATATTTTGCCTATGATACAAAATATGATTATTTATATGCAAACCCTCCGAAACAAAGCCTCTATACCTCCGGAAGATACATAATGTCAACTTCAAAAGTAAGATACGTCCATTCTCCTTCAAGATTGAAAGGAATTAAGCACGCGGCAAGAATTAACGCATATAACTACGCAAATTACTAATTATAAAATAAAGGAGTAAAAAATATGAAAAAGATTTTGACCCTTGCTTTTGGGTTGATGTTTTGCGCTACTTTGGGTATATCGATTTTTAGTCCCGAAGCTGCTCTTGCTTCGCCTCCGCCAACAAAACCACCTGTTGCACACAATATCTCAAGAGGACATCACGTAATGCCTTATCCTCCAAAACCTCCAAGACCTCCAAGAAGCCATATTGCACCAAGACTGAATGTGTTTTATAGCGGATATAATCCTTATTATATCTATCCCGGCATAGGATACGGGTATAGTTCATACTACCCCGCACCATACTATCGCTATCCTATATATCCGGGGCGCAGGGGATATTCAAACGCAGGCTTTGGCGCAGGTATTTATGTGTCGCTATAAGTTTTTAAGCGAAAAAAGCGATAATTTTATAATTATTTCATTTTATTTTTTTTATGATAATATCAAGGTATTATGATGAAAACAACAGATGAAATAAGAGAAGGTTTTTTAAGTTTTTTTGAAAAAAAACATAATTCAACACGCGTCAAAAGTTCAAGTTTAATCCCTGATAATCCGACGCTGCTTTTAACAAGCGCAGGAATGGTTCAATTTGTTCCTTATTATTTGGGTATTGAAAAATGCCCATATAATCCCCCTCGAGCAACAACTTGCCAAAAATGCGCTCGTGCGGGAGGAAAAGATTCTGATATTGAAAACGTCGGAAGAACTCCCCGCCACCATACGTTTTTTGAGATGCTCGGGAATTTTGCCTGGGGTGATTATTATAAAAAAGAAGTAATCCCCTGGGCATGGGAATTTGTGACAAGCAAAGAATACCTTGGACTTGATAAAGATAGGCTCTGGGTAACCGTTTTTGAAACGGACGATGAAGCTTTTGAAATATGGAAAAATGAAACGGATATTGACCCCAATAGAATCATAAGAAAAGGCAAAAAAGATAATTTCTGGGGACCTCCGGGGCCGACGGGCTCATGCGGGCCATGCAGCGAAATTCATTATGATTTGGGTGAACACTTAAAATGCAGCGATGATTGTTCCATTGCAACTTGTGAATGCGACAGATGGGTTGAAATATGGAATATGGTGTTTACCGAATTATTTCAGGATGAAGAAGGCAACCAAACTCCGCTTGATAAAAAAAATGTTGATACGGGAATGGGTTTGGAACGTATCGCAATGGTTTGTCAAGGGGTTGAGAGCACCTTTGAAACGGATATTTTAAAACATATTTTAAATAAAGTTTGCGCTATCACCGGTAAAACTTATAAAAATGACCCTAAAACAGATATTTCATTGAGGATAATAACGGATCACGCAAGATGCATTAGTTTTATGATAGCTGATGGCATAATGCCCTCAAACGAAGGCAGAGGCTATGTTTTAAGAATGATTTTAAGACGTGCGCTTCGCCATGGGTATCTTTTAGGGCTTGAATTACCTTTTATGGAACCGGTTGTTGAAACGGTGATTGAAAAATATTGCGCGCAGTATCCGGAATTAAGGCAAAATGAAAAGAAAATCAAAGAAACAATCCTAAAAGAGGAAGAACGCTTCAAATTGACCTTAGATAAGGGATATAACTTAATCGAACAGTTGATAAACAGCGCAAAAGATAATAAAATCTCGGGCGATGATGCTTTTAGATTATATGATACTTTTGGTTTTCCTTTTGAATTAACTTACGAAATAGCAAGCGAAAAAGGCCTGAGCGTCGATGAAGAAGGCTTTAAAAAGGCCATGAAAGAACAAAAAGACAGAGCCCGCTCAAGCGCTCAAAAAGTCGTTATAACAGATGACCTCAATTACATAAATAACCCCAAAACCGAATTTTTGGGCTATGACGCTTTTGAAGCGGATTCAAAAATTATCGCCATAGTTGATGAAAAAGGAAATAGCCTTGAAACGGCAACAAACGGCGTTTTTGATATAATATTAGATAAAACTCCATTTTATGCTCAATGCGGCGGGCAACAAGGCGATAGCGGCGTTTTTGTAAAAGACGATGTGCATTTTGAAGTCTTAAATACCTTTAAAGTTCAAGATATTTTCGTCCATCGAACGATGCTTAATGATTCACAGTTGTCTGTCGGAGATAATTTGAAAGCTAAAATTGATGTTATTAAAAGAAAAGAAATCACAAAACATCATAGTTTAGCCCATCTTCTGCAAGCTGCACTTCAAAATGTCTTGGGCCATGAGGTTCATCAGGCAGGTTCAAACGTCGAAGAAAACCGTACACGCTACGATTTTACGTTCGATAGAGCACTAAAGCATGATGAAATCCAAAATGTTCAAAATCTTATCAATAAATGGATTAAAATGAATCTAAATAGAACAACAACGATTATGAATATTGATGAAGCCAAAAAGACAGGTGCTATGGCGCTTTTTGGCGAAAAATACGGCGATACCGTTCGAGTTGTAAGTTTTGATGATGAAAATAAATGTTATTCAAAAGAACTCTGCGCCGGATGCCATGTTGATTCCACTCTTGAATTAAGAATGGCAAAAATAATATCCGAAAGTGCAAGCTCAGCGGGTGTTCGAAGAATTGAAGCCGTTTGTTCGGATGCTTGTTTTGAACTTTTAGATAATAAAGCCGATGAATTAGATAAATTGGCACGCGATAACAAGGTTCCATCCGATAAATTGCAAGAAAAAATCGACAAATTAACTCAGGAAAATAAAGACCTGTTATCTAAAATCGGCGATATGGAAGCAAAACTTGCCAAAGACAGTATGGCGACATTTATGTCAAAAGCGATAAACGTAAATGATATTAATGTATTAATTACAAAAATTGACGATTTGAACCAAAACGCAGTTAAATCGGGGCTTGAATATATTAGTTCAAAACTTCAAAAAAGCGTTGTTGTTCTGTGTTCAATGAAAAAAGACGGCAGCACATTCGTTAGCGCCAAAGTCGACGATTCAATAACCAATAAAATCCATGCCGGAAAAATCGTCTCCGAAATAACAAAAGCCCTAAACGGAAACGGCGGCGGAAGGCCGAATTTCGCTCAAGGCATGGGAAAAATTCAAGACGGAATCGATGATATATTATTAAAAATCAGAGATGATATAACAGAAAAACTTAAATAACATTTTATAAGCCGCTTGAAAAAACTATCAAGCGGCTTTTTAATATAGTTTTTGTTTAATCGTTTTCTATAACAAGTTCAAGATTATTTGCCCCGATTATTCTTGTTTTATCATTTTCTTTATCATAAGCGCCCGGTTTAATCGTTAAAACCCTTGTATCGTCTAAAAACACAATGTTGTGTCCGCCGCGATAGATAATTATTGTGTCATTTTGATTTAAAATGACACTTTTTAAATACATCCCTTCATTATTATAAAAATCCACTCTGCAAGAACCTTTTTGAATAATTAATATTTCATCAATTTGGTTTAAATTTTCTCGATTTAAGTGGTTATGATAATGGGCATTTGTTTTGTGGCTTTTTTCATAAAAAATTGTGCCAAACTGAATTTCATCCCTCTCATCCGTAAAAAATTCATTTTGGGTAATTTCATAGTTTGCTCTTATTATCTTTGCAAAGAGCCGGTTATTATATTCTATTTTTTTAATCATTATTTTTTAAAGCTTGATTAATTTATTATTTCCATCCACATGGGCAATTTTTGGTGTAAAAGTTTTTTGTTCCTCAAAATCCATCATCGCATAAGCAACAATAATTATCTTATCTTTAACCTGCACTTTTCTTGCCGCAGCGCCATTTAAGCAGATTACGCCCGAATCTTTTTTGCCCTCAATAACATAAGTTGAAAATCTTTCGCCGTTGTTAATATCCAATATTTCAACTTTTTGATTGGGTCTTATTTCGCAATAGTCAAGCAGGGTTTTATCAATCGTAATTGAGCCGACATAATCTAAATTAGCTTCGGTCACTGTTGCTCTATGTATTTTTGCATATAAAAATTCGCTTTGCATAGAATCATTCTATCACAAAAAATGTTTTGTAAATAAAGCTCCTCTTAAATAAATTTTAAAATAAAAATAAAAATGCGGTTTTAATTTTTTTAAAACCGCATAAGTCAAGAAAGGAATGGTTAGACTATTAACTAACCTTATTATTGCACAAAAATATATATTAGTGCAAATTTATTACTAAATTGTTACATATACTATACAATTTGCACACCAAAAGACCCCTCAAAGAATTATCTTCAAAGAAGGGTCTTTACCGGTGATATAAAGGTTTTGATGCTTTTTAAAAAACTATTAATTAAAAAGCTTCATCGCATTATTATATTCTTCATCATCAATTTGCGAGCCGTCCATATTTTGCAATATGTTAAACACAAGTTCGCTGTCTTCTTTATTGAAATTGTATGAATCTTGCATTTTTGAAGAAAAATCATCAAAAATTATTTCATCATTTTTTTCGTTTTTAACTTCTTTATTGTCTTTTGAAAAATTTGATTTTGAAAATAATGCGCCTAATCCATCTACACCATGTGCCATTTTCTTGCTCCTTATAACTTATGGTTTAATATTCGGATATTTAACATAAAACTTTAGAAATATTTCGTGTTTTGTTAAGAAAGTTTACAAAGAAATTAAACACGATATAAACGAATGCTTGACAATAATATATTTATATTATACAATTTTTATATAAATTATATTTATCATTTATATTAAAATATAAATCCCTAATTAAACCAAAATCCCTAATAAATTAAATTATACTGTCAATGGAATTAAATATGTCTAATGTTTTTAATCAAGATTTATCAATTGAGCAATTAAAAATTGCAAAATCAATTCTAAAAGGTAAAACCCACGCCCAAATTGCCTATGAGCTTAATTGTTCAACTTCAAGCGTTGCATATAAAATAAACAATCTTTTTGAAAAATTAAATGTCAAAAACAGAGCCGAATTCACAACGATTGTCATAAGCCAAATAATAAAAAACAACAAAGAAATGATAAATTCTCAAAAAGAATTAATTAGAAAATATGAAAAAGAAAAAAAGAATCTAAAAAGTATAATAGCAAATCTCCTTACATCCAAAAACGATAATTCCAATTATCAGTTTTGGTGTGACAAAGCAAAAATCCTTCTCGATAGTATGTTCTGAAAACTATTCAATTTATCAAACTCTCTACTTATTCGATTTTTTCACCTTCCATTCATTCTTATTTCAACAGGAAGGTTTTTTTTATTTATATATTTATTTTGTCTGTTTCTTCTTTTTTATTTTTAAATGTTGAAAATTGGCCGCTTTTTGTGATTGCAACTTTACCGGAGCGCACAAATTCTTTTATCCCAAAAGGTCTTAAAAGTTCGGCTAATGTTTGGACTTCTTTTTCTTTTCCGTCGATTTTAACTGTATAGATTTTGTCATTAACATCCATTATCTTTGCGCCCGACTGAGCAATGATATTCATAAATTCCGCTCTGTTTTCGTCGTTTATGCTGACTTTTAAAAGTCCTATCTCATATTCTATCGCTTCATCCAACGACAAATCCGCGACTTTAATAACAGGGATTAATCTGTTTAATTGCTTACAAATCTGCTCGATTGTCCCGTCGTCTCCTTTTGTGACGATTGTGACTCTTGAATAGATATTATCGATGCTTGGAGCAACGGTTAGGCTTTCGATATTATACCCGCGGCCCGAGAATAAATCGACAATTCTTGATAAAACGCCGACTTCATTTGAGACAAGTACGGAAATTGTATGATTTATGCTCATTATCTATTCTTCCTCTCTTGATAATAAAACTTTATCAATGGGTTGACCCGCCAAGACCCAAGGATAGACCATTTCAAAGTTTTCACAAACAAAATCAATCATCGAAGGGCCGTCAAAATCGATTGCTTGTTTTAGCGTGGGGATGATTTCATCTTCTTTTTCAACCCTCAAACCAAGCGCGCCATAGCTTTGGGCGAGCTTAACATAATCGGGCGAAGATATTTTTGTTTGTGAATAGTGTTTATTATATATTTTTTCCTGCCATTGGCGAACCATGCCCAAATAGCCGTTGTTTATGATGCAATTAATGACTTTAAATTTATAGTCAACTGCGCTCATTAATTCCTGAATATTCATCTGAATCGAGCCGTCGCCCGCGATATTTAGGACATATTTATTATTGTTATGTAAAGTATTTTGCGCAACATACGCTCCCATTGCGGCAGGGAAGCCAAAACCCATCGTGCCTAAGCCCCCTGAGGTGATTAATTTTCGAGGTTTATTAAATTTGAAATTTTGAGCGCACCACATCTGATGCTGCCCCACTTCGGTTGTGACAATCGGTTCATCGTCTTTTGTGTAGTCATAAATCTTTTCCAATACCGTTATGGCGCTGAGTTTCGATGAAGTTTTTCTTGGGATTGCAACTTTTGTTTTCCATTCGTCAATTTCTTTAAACCATTTTTCTTTTTGTTCGAGATTGATTTTGTGGTTTTGCTTATCAAGCTCTTTTATCATCATATTTAAGACATTTTTGATGTCGCCTACGATTGGTATTTGCGCTTTGACATTTTTTGATATTGAACAGGGGTCAATATCGATATGGATAACTTGGGCATCTTGGGCAAATTTCTTTAAGCATCCCGTTATTCTATCAGAAAACCTTGTCCCTATTGCAAAAATCACATCCGAATTAGCGACAGCTAAATTAGCGCAGTATTTCCCGTGCATTCCCATCATCCCAAGGCTCAATTCAAGATTATCTGGAAATGTCCCCGTTCCCATCAATGTATGAACAACGGGAATCTGAAGCCTCAGCGCTATTTCTTTGAGCTCAACGCTGGCGTTTGACGCCACAACGCCGCCTCCTGAAATTATTATCGGCCTTTTTGCTTCAAATAATGTCTTAAGTGCTCTTTGAACCTGCAGGGGGTGACCCTTATAATTTGGGTTATATCCGACAAGTTCGACGTTTTTAGGATAGTTAAAAGTGTATTTGGATGTAAAAACATCAACCGGAATATCAATTACAACAGGGCCCTTTTTCCCTGTTTGGGCGATATAAAAAGCCTCTTTTACGATTCGGGCAAGGTCTTTAACATCTTTTACAAGATAATTATGTTTGCAGCATGAGCGGGTAATTCCCACAATATCCGCTTCTTGAAAGGCATCTCCCCCAATCAGTGCGGAATTAACCTGGCCTGTGATTAATACCATCGGCGTCCCGTCATAATATGCGTTAGCAAGACCCGTTATAGCGTTACATGCCCCGGGGCCCGATGTAACAATAGCGACACCAACTCTGCCTGAGGCTCTGGCATAGCCTTCTGCGGCATGGAGCGCTGCTTGTTCGTGGCGCACAAGGTAGTGTTTGATTTTATCTTGCAAATATAATTCATCATACAAAGGTAAAACGACACCGCCCGGATAGCCGAATACTATATCGACTCCCTCTTCACCAAGCGCTTTAAGCAATATCGAAGCCCCGCTATACATTGCTTTGTTCATTTTTACCTCTCTTAGAAATTTTTGGTCAAATTGGTACTATATAAATTATTATACGCTATAAAACAAAAAGTCATCCAAATGTAAAATTTTCTAAATAATTCAAAACAATTAGTTTTGTTGGTTTTATAATTATTCAAGGAGTTTTCAATGTTTGATTATATAAAAGGTATTTTAACATCTAAAAATTCGCCCTATTGCACAATTGAAGCTTGCGGCATAGGCTATAGCATTTTGGTTAATCCGAAAATTCTTGACTCGCTTTCTTTGGATAAAGAATTGAAACTATATGTGAAATTAATCCACAAAGAAGATTCCATGAGCCTTTGCGGATTCATAAACAAACAAGAAAGAATCATTTTCGATATTTTAACAAGCGTTTCAGGCGTCGGCTCAAAAGTCGCTTTTTCGCTTTTGGGCGAATTTGAGATAAATGAATTAATCAATCTTATTATCGCACAAGACTTCAAAGCCATTTCAAAAACAAAAGGTATCGGAATTAAAATGGCGCAAAAAATTGTCCTTGAAATAAAAGATAAATTAACAAAATCTCAAAATATCCAAAATGCTCCAACCCCCATCAATCCAAACAGCAAAATCGTCTCAAAAGAAACATTAAATCAAGTCGCATCGATTCTCGATTCTTTAGGCTATGACAAAAAAGAATACCTCGACACTTTGACTCTCGTCTCATCAAGAATGCAAAAAGACGATGAACAAGAGCTTTTAAGAGAAGTTTTAAAGATACTTTCGCTATTTTAAAGCTAATTTAATAAAATTTTAAATAAAAAGGATAGAATTAATATGAAAACCAAAAAAACAACTAAAACAAATAAGACAAATAAAGATAGTGATTTAAGAGTATTATTCGCTTCCGCTGAAGTTGCGCCCTATTCTAAAGTCGGGGGGTTAGCTGATGTTGTGGGCGAACTTCCCTTATATCTTGATAAACAAGGTGTTGAATGCGCGATATTCACCCCCCTGTA
>CANQLJ010000063.1 GCA_947624685.1 Candidatus Gastranaerophilales bacterium
GTCCCATCCGCACACACTTCCCTACATTCCCTCAGATTATACGACACTAATCCCCCAATACAACATTTTTGTTTCCCATCATTATCTTGGGGACAGTAGCAAACATTATCCCGGCGGCCAAATTAATTTAATATTTAAAACTTTTTAATCTTTTTTAATGGTCAATCTTTCTAAATACCTTACAAAGCGCACAATCGGCCCTTCTTCATCTTTTGCGATTGAATCAACAAGAATTGTCATCATACCGGCATTAATTCCGCCCAATATATCACTTAGAGGCCTATCTCCCACCATTACAACATCTTGCGAACAAAGATTCAAATCTCTGCAAGCTTTCATCAGCATTTGTATATGAGGCTTTTTTGCACAGTGGTATATCGGAATATCCGTTTGAGACTTGACTTTATCAATATAATCAATATTAGAATTATTTGTAATTATTGCAAGCTTAAAATTTCTGCTCAAGTCTTGAAGATATTGAATTGTTCTGAATGAAAATTTACCGCTTTTTGATTTCATCAAAGTTGAATCCAAATCAAAAAACAGAGCCTTTATGCCGATTGATTTTAATTGCGCTATATCAATATCATAGATTGATTCTATATTATAATTTGGTTTTAAAAACATATTTTTATATTTTCCTTGTCTTCCTTGTCTTCCTTGTCTTTTTTTACTCTTTTAAGCCAATTGTGCGAATAAGCGCCCAGGAAGATTCCTCTTTCCAATTATTGTTATCTGATTTTATCGTTAAGTCAACAATATCATTAGTGTTGGCTACATCAATTAATCCCTTTTTCTCGTGGTAAATTTTTTCTATTTTTGCTTTCTCACAATACCTTGGGCTAATTATTTCAACTTCATCATTTAATAAAATCTTATTTTTTATTAAAACTTCAAATGTATCATCGTCTTTTTGCTTTTGGATGATTCCTAAAAAATCAGCTCCCGCAAGGCCTTTTGAAATATCATAAGAATAAGAAGAAGAATTATTATCTCCAAGGAAGAATCCTTCGCAATAGCCTCTGTTTCCGACTTTTTTAAGTTCATAAATTGCTTCATCAAAATTTATTTTATTATCAATGATATTTCTGTACGTTTTAGCTACGGCACTCACGTAATAGAGGCTTTTTGTCCTTCCTTCGACTTTAAAAGAATCAATCCCTATATTAATTAAATCTTTTATATATTTTGCAAGGCAAAGGTCTTTTGTGGACATTATATGAGAGCCTTTTTCATCCTCGATAAGTTCAAAATATTGATTGGGTCTTGTTTCTTCAACAATCTTATAACTCCAGCGGCAAGCCTGAGCGCAATTTCCTTGGTTTGCTTTTCTTTTCCCTTCCGTCATATAATCGGATAAAAGGCATCTGCCGGAATACCCCATACATTGCGCCCCGTGGATAAACATTTCAAGCTCAATATCGGGAACCTGCTTTCTTATGTTTTCAATTTGTTTAAAGGATAATTCACGAGCCAAAATCACTCTTTTTGCCCCCAAATCACGATAAAACTTCACGGCTTCGCTGTTTAGAGTGTTTGTTTGAGTTGAGATATGTATATCAATATTATCAATATTTTTTTGAATTACTCTTAATATCCCAAAATCGCTAATGATGAGCGCATGGGGTTTTGCTTGTTTAATTATATCTATTGTTTCATAGAGTTTTTTAATATCATCATCATAAGCAAAGATATTAAGAGTGCAATAAGCTTTTTTGTTTAAATCATTTGCAATTTTTATAGCATCGGGAAGGTTTGTTTCATCAATCAATTCCCCCTTTCTTAAAGCACGAAGGGAAAAATCGGTTAATCCGAGGTATACCGCATCCGCTCCATAGGCAAAAGCGTATTTCATTTTTTCGATACTGCCCGCAGGCATTAATAGTTCATTCATAAAATTAATTTTATCACAAAATTTTTTTATGCTAAAATCATCAATGGATGAAATGAAAAAGGAATTAGTGATGGGAAAAATTTTATTAACTTTAACCTCAATTTTGATGCTTATTTTATGCGGGTGTACAACAAACGCTAAAACAAGCGCAGGAGACATTTTGACCCTGTTTTCTTCAAAGTCAAATTCGCAAAATAAGGTTTGGGTTGGTACTTTTCAGCTTGTTTTTAATGATATGAAAAATGAAGTGTTAAAGCTCAAAAAAGTTGAATTTGTTAATGAAAAGCCCTCAAAAGACTTAATTGGCTTGAATAATGAAGAATTTAATTCAACAATGCTCAATGATGAAAGCTATTATAAAAGCTATGGCGAAACATCCCCTGAAGCAAAAGAACAAATTGAAAAAGCAATAAAAGAAAAATTCAATGAAACTTCTGACATTCTTGACACCATGGATTGGCAAAAAGAACCCGGAAAATACTATGCTTATGCGATGTTAAAGAAAGAATTTAAGTTCTTAGAGGAATTTGATATTTTAGATAAAGCAAAATTCAATAATTCCAAAAAAGACTATGAATTTTTTGGAATTATTGATAAATCTGATTCCAAGCTTGATAAAAACGTGACTGTATTATTTTATAACAATGAAAAAGATTATGCCGTTAAGTTAAATACGACTGATAATGATATAGTTTATCTATACAGAAGCGAAAGCAACGATAGTTTCAAAAAAATGTATGATAAAATGCTTAAAAATCAAGAAAAATTTACCGGCGACAGAAAATTTCAAGACGTTGATACAATAAAAGTCCCCAACTTAAATATCGACAAAAAAAGAAAATACACTGAATTATGCAATAAAATAATCAAAGCAACAATGCCCGAAAAATATTTTTCTGACGCTATTGAAACAATAAAATTAGAGCTAAATAACAAAGGCGGAAAAGTTAAATCAGAAGCTGCAATAATGATGAAAACATGCGCTCTTGAACCATTTGTTGAACACAAACCCCGCCATTTTGATTTCGACAAGACATTTGTGATGTTTCTTGTTGACAAAGGCAAAAGCGATCCTTATTTAGCCATAAGGGTTAAAAATCTTGATGAATTGAATAAATAAATACCTTAAAACTATTTTATAATCTGTGTTATAAAGTTTTAAATCCGGGTATTATAATAATAGAGCGCTTGACGTTCGGCAGGATAAAATCTCTCGACTGCTCGTGCTTATGTCGATTAATTGTTTAATCTGTGATTAAAAGCTCCCTTTAAGGGAGCTTTTGTGTATGGTTATAAAATTATTCTTCAATAAGTGAGGTATCTATGTTAAAGCCTGCGGGCATTCCTAAATTATAGAAATTTATACTTTCTTTTCCGTTTTGAATTTCTTGCGAGGGAATGTAATTTGTTGCGGTTTTTTCGCCAAAAGTTTTTTCAAATGAATTATTCATGCTAAACTTTGAGTTTGAACTTATTCTGATGTTATTTTGAAAAAGCCCTGAGGGGTTTAGGGCGGGATTGATTTGATTGTTCAATTTTTTTCTCCAAATATTTTTATTTTATTTTATTTTATTTAGTTTTATTTAGTTTTATTTAATCAGGGCTTGAATTTCTTTAAAATTGGGGTGGCGGGAATCTTTCAAAAGTTCAAATAAGACAATTTGGCTTGTTGTAATTTTTGCTCCAAAATTTTCCATTAGCCTTAGGGATGTTTTATAATCAATTTTGTTTTTTGAAGCACAACAATTAGAAATGACATAGACATTATGACCCTTTTGAATTAAATCTAAAACGCTTTGATAAACGCAAATATGCGTTTCGATTCCAAAAATTACTATATCTTTTTTCAGTTCATAATTAAATTCATCGCTATTTAAGAAGCTAAAGCTTGTTTTTTCTAATTTTTTAAATTTATCAAAACCGTTGATGTTTCTTATATCTTCTATCGTTTGCCCGAGCCCTTTGGGGTATTGTTCGGTGATTATTGTATCGATATTCAAAATTGAAGCGCAATTCAAGATGACAGAAGCGTTTTTGATTAAAACATCATTATTTTTTGCTAAATTAATCAATTTTTCCTGTAAATCAATACAGACAATTGTGGTGGTGGCGCAATTTAACATTTTATAACCCTTTCATTATGATAATTGTTTCATAAATTTTTATTATTTTAATCATTTAAAAAGTTGGTCTTGACATAATTTTCGATATAAGCAAAAATAATTTTATGGCACTGATTGAAGTTAAAAACGCGATAAGAATTTATCAAATGGGCGAAGAAACCTTCTATGCCTTAAATGACGTCTCTTTTTCAATCGAAAAGGGCGAGTTTGTGGCGATTATGGGAACATCGGGTTCGGGTAAATCAACCTGTATGAATATGCTTGGAACTCTTGATAAACCCACATCGGGACAATATCACCTGGATGGAGTCGATGTTTTTTCTCTGAATAGCGACCAATTATCAGATATAAGAAACAATAAAATCGGCTTTGTTTTTCAAGGTTTTAATCTGATTTCAAGAACCTCCGCCATCGATAACGTCTGTATGCCAATGATATACAAGGGAATCCCCGAAAGTGAAAGATATAAAAGAGCAAGAGAAGCTCTAAAAATCGTCGGGTTAGAAAAAAAAGAAAACAATATGCCTTCTCAAATGTCGGGCGGCCAGCAGCAAAGGGTCGCAATAGCTCGAGCAATAGTAAACGATGCACCGTTGATTCTTGCGGATGAACCAACGGGGAACTTAGATACCAAAACAAGTATTGATGTTATGGAATTTTTTGTAAACTTAAATGAAAATTTAGGTAAAACGGTCGTTTTAGTCACTCACGAACCCGATATAGCGCAATATACAAAAAGAATAATCAAATTTAAAGACGGAAAAATCGTCTCCGATATGTCGAAGGAAGAGTGGGAAAAACATAGAACAAAAGAGACATAGGCTTTTTTGTTTAAGAGATGGCTCTTGAATATTCCCTTCTGATTCTGTTTGCTTTAGAGCGTTTGTAATAAATTTCTCTTTCGAGATTTCTGATTTTTCTTCGTTTTTCATAGTCTGAAATGTACGACGAGCGCTTGATAGAATTGATTTTGTTTTGGTCGTTTCTTATGTCTCTTTCGATGGAATTTAATTGAGATCTTAAATAACTCGCACTATAGGCAAAGAAATTCGCATTTGTCTTTAGAAAACTCATATCGGATTGCAAAGAATTTGCTTGGCTTGCATAACTTGCATGGCTATGTGAAAAACCGAAAAATAAAGCCAACAAAAATACTATAGCACATTTTTTCATAATCTAACCTTTCTTTTACTTTGCTTAATTTTTATTTAATGAAAAATTTAAAAAAGTAAAATTGGTCTTGTGGGGTAAAATCATTCATCAATTGCCGGAGCTTTTTTGCGCAGAGGACAAAATAAGTATTGCCCATGACACTGAGGCATAGCCCGGAATCTGACCAAGATGAGTAACCCAACTGAAATACACCCGCCATTGCGGGCCCCGAAGCGCAATCTGTTTAGTGTGTAATTTTTCCTCCTTGATTTGTTCACTCTTCTTTCTTTGAAAAAAGCTAAAAATGTTTTTTAAAAATTGATTTCATCAATTTGTCCGCTTTCTTTTCTTTGTTCAATTGCCCATCAAAGAAAAGAAAGCGGACAGAAAGAAAAGAAAGAGGGCTCGCACCATGTGAGATTCTTGGACGTGCACTAAATTCAAGCCAATGCTCTCGCACAACTCGCTTACGCTCAGACAAGTGCTTCGCATTGGCTTTCGTTAAGTGCACAAGGAAAAATCCTATACGCCATTCCGTCATTGCGGGCTCCGACCCGCAATCTGTTTAGATGAACATGTGGGATTCTAAAGAGATTCTGAATCGCTCAAAGAGGACAGAAAATTACGCTTGCGCTATTTTCTAGTCAGTTCAGAATGACGTATTGCAGGTTGGTATTGTTTTCCTGTGCACTTAGTGAGAGACGGCACGGAGCGCTCTGCGTGAAGAATTATTATATCTAACTTTATCGGAGCGATGCGCGAGAGTGCTGGCTCGAACTTAGTGCACGTAACGTATTCCACATCTAACCAAGCCGGGAATTTCTTTCTTTTCGGTTCACTTTTCTTTCTTTGTATTTCGGCGCTTGAGAGACAAAGAAAGAAAAGTGAACGTCCGAAAATGTGAGGATTACATACTTTAGAGATTCTGAATCGCTCAAAGAGGACAAAAAATAACGCTTACACTATTTTCTAGTCAGTTCGGAATGACACGATACAGGAATGTGGAGATTCTAAACAAGTTCTTTACCTGGTTTGGCTCCTGTGGGTATTTCGGCCTTGGCTCGTATGCTTCGCTTGTACTCGCCAGCCTGCTTATCTTGGTCAGCCCCCAAAACACTCATACAAAACTAAAAAAATTACACTTTCGCGCTAAATTCTCGCCGGTTAAGCAAGACACTATACAAAAATTCTAAAGCATAGCCATATTTACAGCACACCCTCAAATTGCGCTTGCAATAGCTGAAAATGTGATATAATAGGTACATGATTAATCAGATTAAAAAACTAATCGCCGGCGGCGAAAATCAGAAAGTAGAGTTTAAAGAAGCATTTTTCAAGTTTCCGAAAGACGCATTTGAATCGATTTGCGCATTTTTAAACGCCGACGGCGGCTCTTTGCTTTTGGGCGTAAAAGATGACGGAACAATTTCAGGCATAGCCGAAGATTGTATAGAAAAAATTAAAAGCGAATTTATAACATCCGTGAATAACCCTTCAACAATTTCTCCGCCGCTTTTGCTGGATATTAAAGAATTTGTGATAAATGGCAAAAAAATTCTTTATGCGGAAATTCCAAAATCTCCAAATGTGCACCAATATAAAAGAGAAACATATAAAAGAGTCGATAAGTCTGATTTTAACATAACCTATAAATATGAAGAAATTAAAAGACTATACTTAAGCAAAGAAACAAGTTACAGTGAAAATAAAATATTCCCGTATTTCGATATTTCGCAATTAAGAACAGACTTAATTGACAGAGTAAAAAAGCTCACAGCAATGAACAATCCAAGCATCGGATGGAACAATTTGTCTGATGAACAATTTCTCAAAAGAAATGCTTTATATCAAAAAGATTATTCAACGGGCAATGAAGGCATAACTTTGGCCGGGATATTGCTTTTTGGCACAGATGAACAAATCGCGTCCGTTGCTCCGGCATTCAAATTTGAACTTGTCAAAAGAGTTGAAAACACGGAAAGATGGGACGATAGATTAACCTTAAGAACAAACTTAATCGAATGCTTTGATAAAGCTATGAAATTTATATCCAACAATTTGCCCGATCCGTTTTACACTCAAGGCAGCCAAAGGATGAATCTTCGAGACAATATATTCAGAGAAGTTGTCGCTAATATGATTGTCCACAAAGAATACATGGGTTCAGAGCCCACAATGTTTATCATAAACAAAAACGAAATCATAGCCAAAAACAGCAGCACCCCATACATTAGAGGCTTCATCACCCCGCAAAACGTGACCAATCACCCCAAAAACCCAAATATCATAAAAATTTTCAGAGGAATTGGTTATGTTGAAGAGCTTGGTTCGGGAATTTCAAAAATTTATCAGCTGTGCAAAAAATATTCAGGACACAACCCCGAAATTAAAGATGATGATATTTTTGAATTTAAGCTGCAGCACGACTTTTTCCCGCTTGTATACACAACGGAAAAACAACTGTTTTCAGACTTATCCAATACCAACCAAGTTAGTGAACAAGCTAGTGAACAAGTAACTGCACAAGTTAGTGAACAAGTTAGTGAACAAGCTAGTGAACAAGTAACTGCACAAGTTAGTGAACAAGCTAGTGAACAAGCTACCAACCAAGTAACTCTGGAAAAAATGATTCTTGAATATTGCACGCTTGAGCGTTCATATAGCGATATTTTGAATCAATTCGGATATAAAAGCAAAGGATACTTCAGAAAAAAATATTTAAACCCTTTAATACAAGCCGGAAAATTGAATCTGACAGCTCCGGATAGTCCGCGCAGCCCAATGCAAAAGTATTACACGGTCGTGCAGGATGATGAAAACTAGTGTATTTTGATACAAGGAGGCAAGTATTAAGCTGTCATTAGGTGTGCGTTAGAGTTTTGTGACACACCGCACGGATATGGCGTAAGTTTCGCTGCTTATCGCGGGCCCTTGCCAACGACCGCCGACAAAGAGATAATTGGTAACATATCCCATCAGAGACGAAGAGTGTTCACTACCCCAAACACCCCACGTGGCACAGTAGCTACCCATCGCACCAAAACAATTAAATTCATCGCTTTCATCGGAGCAGCGTGGGGTGTGTCCATCTGCATCGCGTCCGCAAAGGCAGAGGCCGTTGTTGCCTTTTTGGTTACTGTAATTGTAGAACTGTTCTAATACTTCATTAGATGGCAATGTCCAAGTTTTTCCTCCGGCATTAAATTTTGCACATATCTCATCTGCAGCATACCAGTTGCACACCGTTCTCCCACATCCACTATACGAAGCACACTTCCCCGCTCCGCTCCCTGCCGAACACGAACTGCTTGGCGTAGTCCAACACTTTCCATTACTTGCGCTAAAGGTTTTTGGAAGATTGGTGGAGTCTCCCATGTTTTTCTTTGTAACACACCATTCTTCCCCATTCACACTTATCTTCATGAAATCACTTCCACTGCAATTAAAATTAGATTTGCATGTACCGTCACTTTGTTTCGTATACCCTTCCATACATTGTGTACATACATTCCCATTACACACCTTACACCCATCCGGACACTTAATCTCTCCTGTATCCATGCACCGC
>CANQLJ010000064.1 GCA_947624685.1 Candidatus Gastranaerophilales bacterium
AATGAATAAACGGGCAAATCTATTTCCCTATCCCCGACTATGCTCTTAACGGAAGATATTTTGTTTTCAGTTTTTTGTACTTTTAAACCTTGTTTTTCAACTTCTTCTTTTGTTAAATTTCTGACAAAACAACGGCAATTCCAACCGTTTGGCGGATAGAAATTTCCCCAAAAACTATCGTCAGCTCTAAATACTTTTAAATGAAGCGCTTGATGTTCGGGTCTTGTTTTTCCGTCCATTATAGCCATATATTGCCAATACGGTGCAATATCGATTTCTTCAAGCATTTCTTTATATCTGCCCGTTGCATAAGCTGAATTAATATTGCAGTTATAAATTTTCTTAATTCTGGATGGAGTTCCTAATTCCACTTTTTTAACATCACCTGTTTTTGGGTCAATTACTTCTTTATAACCGTCCCAGCCCTTTTTTTGGAATAAAGACATTGCTTCTTTTTTAAATTCTGCTTGGGTTTTGCCCTCTTTTATCGCATTTTCCAATAATTTTTTAGTATCACTCAGAAGCTCAAGTTCTGTCATTTTAGCTACCGTAAAAGCTTTTGCGTGTGCATCTGCGTATACTTCGTGCCAATCAAATGAAGTTTTTAACCCCTTGTTTTCAAAATAATCAATAACTCTTTCAGGGGTCATTTTAAAAAGCTTATTAAAAGTTTCTTTATCTATTTGAGCCATTATTATATCCTTTTTTGGCTGTCATATCGACCCATAAGCTCAGAAATAAATATAACTTTTGCAAGCTTTTCTTCAAGTTTATCCATAGTTAAATCAGGATATAATTCTTCAAGTTTTTCCAGTGTTTTTTCCGGACTTTTTGATTTATTAAAAAAATCCATTATTTCTTTTAAAGAATCCTCTACACTTTCTTGAAGATTTTTATCCGATAAAAGATTATCGGTTTGGCTAATACTTTCGTCATCTGAATAATTTAGCGTATTTTCGCTATTTTCTATAATTTGTATATCGCCTTTTTCGTATCCATAGGTTCTGAGCAAATATTCTTCGCTGAATTTTACACCCAAACTTTTAATTAAATTATCTCTTTGAGCCTTATCAACACCCAAATCCTGTACGCTAATAAAGTTAAATAAAGGCACGGCATCATCATTAAAATTAATATAGTTTATAAATTTAATCAGTGTATTAATCGTGTTTTCTACAAGCAACTTGTCGCTTTCAATGATATCCTGCCTTACTGACATGTGGGTGTTGCTTGCTGCATAAGAACCGCTTGAACCGATATCCGTTGTTAGAGTTTGACCTAAAATTGCTTTAGAAATATTGTTTTCGCATTTTGTAATTAAATCAGAATAAATAGCACTTGATTGAGTCGAACCCGTGTTCATCATTTCAACAGTGCTATCTACGGGTATTGTTGCAATAGCATCTTGAACAAGCTCGGCTAAGCTCTCTAAAAGTTCATTCTGTTCTTTATCGGATAAACTGCGCTCATATTTACCAATCAAGTATGGCATTCCGTATTTTTCCGCAAATTTGACCCAAAACTCCATTCCCCCTTGAATAAAAGCAACATTCCAAAAACAACGGCTCAATATTGCTTTACCGTAGGGATTTTTGTATGTAGGACGATTTCTCGGAAGCAAAAATTTGCAAGAATTTAAATCAATTTTCAGCTTTCCGCCGTGATTGCGGTCTTTAAAGAAGAACTCACCTTCCGAATTAAAATAAAACCACTCTTGCGGTTTGGCGTTCAATTCAATCGGATAAATATAATTACCTTCTTTTTGCCATAAAATTTCTATAGGATTGAAGCCATATAAAGGTGCATCAAGTATATCCTCTATTAGTTTGTGTATATCAAGCGCTTGGATAATTTCTTTATAAAAATCAAAATGCGCATTTTGGCAGTTGTTTTCTTTTAGTTCCCAATTAACGCTTGTAGTTCCCGCTTTTCGTGATTCTATACAAGCCCCCACCTGATAATGATTCTCAAGATTAGATAAAACACTTATGGATTTACCCGCATTTCTTAGGACTATATCAGGGTTTGGCAAGTTATCTATTGCGCTAAAAAATCCTTGTACGGTTTTGGCATTTGCCCAGCTGTCAAATAACGATTTTTTATTTTGCATAAATAATGTTTTTTTGTTTTTTTTAAATAAATTTAAAACCATTTTAAAATCCTTTTTAAATTCTTTTTAACTCTTTTTAAAAGACCTGTTAATTTTGTTTTTAATATCAAATTACATCTTGAAATTAAATCCCTCTTAAAAACCGTCCCAGCCCCTTAAAATTAAATTCACGGTTAAAAGACCTGCTATTTCTAAAATTGGCGGTTTTTATCTTCGCTTTAACATAAGGCTTATTAACTCCGGCAAAAATAGCTAATGCAATTGCCCAAAATCTATCAGCGTGACCGTCCGTTTCACTTCTTTCAACATCAAATCGAATTACATCCGTACTTGTTGATATTCTTTTAACGGAGTGCAGGTCATTTTTTAGCTTTTCATCATCCGGTATTCTTATGTTTTTATCCTGAAAAGCGTATAACAATTTATAAGCAAGTTCTTCTTTGGCTTTTGAGGTAAATGTCACAGGTTCAACTTTTCTTGAACCAAATTCATCTTTTAATTCTTCTGCCATCTGTGCGCCAATTCCCGTTTGGTCAATTGCGCATCTCATACAATTCGGCAGAGATAAAATTGAGCGCATAATTTCTTTTTGTTCTTTAAATTTGACATTTTTTAATTCATAGCTTTTTCTCAGATAAAAAACGCTTCCTAATTTTTCAAAAATATAAACGGTTGATAAATCTTTTCTGCGTGCCACGTCATAGCCGACATATAATTCGCCCCGGACTTTATTTAAATCATCAATTAAAGTTTCTTCAATACAATTTGAAATCAATTCATAAGATAAGAATGATGTAGCTTCATCAACTGCAATACAACAATATTCCTGCAACCAAGTTACTTCATCAAAACAATTATTTTTTTCTTCTTCAAGCCAAGTTTGTCTTTCTTTTTTTGTTGTTTTTTTATCCAGAATTTTATCAACAAGTCCCATATCAACCGCTTGAAAAATGTCGGTTTTATGCATAGACCAGTTTAATTTTCCTTGTTCTATTTTTTCAATAAAACGATAAAACATCTCTTTTCCGTTTAAAGATGAAATTATAACTAAAGGATATCCCCAAGTTACAACAGGTTTCGCTGCTTTCCAAAGTTCAGATTGATTATCATGGAATGCAAATTCATCAATTATTAACTTTCCGCCCTTTCCTCTTAAGGCTTTAGGATTGGAAGATAATGCGACAATTTCGGCACCGTTTTTAAAACGAATAGTTTGCATTTTTGTTCCGTCGTTATCTATAATTTTTATTCCGCTATCTTCTAAACCAACATTTAACAACTCTGTCCACTCTTTGCAATATCCGATAAAATCAATCGAATTGTCAAAATTTGAAGATGTAAAATATACTTTTAAGGGCTTGTTTCTGATTTTTTTAGTTAAACAATCATCAACGCTTTTAAATGCTTCACACCAAGTTATACCTGCACGTCTTGTTTTTTGATACAGTTTAAATCTTGAATCGTCATTAATCCACTTTTTTTGAAAAGGAAGAAATAAATTATTTAAATTATCCAGCATATTTATTCCCCTTTAAATGCTTTCAGTATTTTATCCAGAACAGCTTGTTCCGAATTTTGATTTGCTTCCTCTTTATCGTCATTGTTTGTTGTCTCAAGCGCTTCATTACATCTGTTATCTTCATAACTTTTTAATTTCGCTAATTTATCAGCCATATTCATTATAAAATATAAGGTTTTTTGTTCGGGCATAATTCCTTCTTGCTTAAAATCCTCAAGGGCTTTTTTGGCAACAAGATGAACAAGTTCGTACAAAGTTTGATTAGTTGAGTATTGGCTTTTTAAAAAAGCTGTCCTTTTTTTGTCCCACTGTGCTTCTTTTTTCCAATTATGCAAAGTTTTTTCCGATATATTTAAACGCTTTGCAATGGTTGAAATACTCATTTGCGCTTCTATATAATATTGGCTTGCTAATATTTCATAAGTAGCTTTTTTTGACACTATACAAGTTCCTTATTGATTTTCTTTAGTTTTTCCTGTGTATCAATTGCTTCTTGTTTTGTAAGCAAAAGTTCATCTCCGATTTGTTCAATTTCTTTTGCTTCAATATCTTCAATTTGTACAAAATATGGGCAAGATTTACTTGCCAGTTCATTCATCAAACGTACAAGCTTGATATTTAGTTCATCAAGTTTTTTTTCAAGCTTCGCTTTTTCTATTTTTAACTGCATAATAAGATTATTTGTCATTTGTTACCCCTGTTTTTTCTTTGACATAAGGACACCACAGATTGTTTGAAACCTCAGTATCAATCTTTTGCAAATATCCCAATTGCATCGTATTTTGTTCAATCATTGTCTTTAAAAGCTCAAAAGTTTTTGCAATTATTTCATTCATTTGTTTAGTTGCGCTCTGGTGGTAAATATAAAATATAAGAAAAACAATCCCTGCTGTCCCAGTAACCTTTAAAAATTCAACAATCCAATCCGGCATTTAACTCCTTTCCGGCAACAGCACAAGCACACATCTTTCGGCTGAAGCACGTTTTGTTTATTGTACATTTTTCCTTTTGCCTATGTATAAACATAAATTATTGATGAAATTTAATCCATTTAAGAATTAATAAAAAAAATAAATT
Organism: Candidatus Gastranaerophilales bacterium; assembly: GCA_947624685.1. Lineage (GTDB taxonomy): Bacteria > Cyanobacteriota > Vampirovibrionia > Gastranaerophilales > Gastranaerophilaceae > RUG14156. The sequence goes on from CANQLJ010000064.1 coordinate 4,707, forward strand.
AATACTTAATTAGAAAATTTATTGATTATTAATTTACGATTGAATGCGTAAAGCTAATGTAAAAACCGACAAAATTAAACTATTGGCAATTTTACACAATTTACAAAGATAAAAACAGAATAATACGAGGCGGATTAATGACTAAATGGTGCGAAATATTTAACACGGGCCTGCATAAAGATTCCAAAGGAAACCAAAAACTATGGACAAAAACAGACCTTGAAGCAATAGTAAAAAACTTTGAAAACAAAAATCCTGATGTACCGATTTGTTGCGGTCATACAAAAAGTAACTCTCCTGCTTACGGCTGGATAGATGAATTAAAGGTTGAAGATGCAAAAACCGACAACGGCATTGTTTCAAAGCTATACGCTTCTTATAAACAGGTGCAGGAGGAATTTAAAGATGCTTGTCAAAAAGGTCTTTTTAAAACCCGTTCTATATCTATTACACCTGATTTAGTCCTGAGACACGTTGCTTTTTTAGGCGCGCAACCGCCTGCAATTAAAGGTATGGAACAATTTTGTTTCGATGAACAGCAAGAAGCTATGACCTATAATTTTGACGAGATTGAGGAAAACAATGCAGATATAAAAGAAGTTCCTTCACTTCCGCCCGAAACACACGAAGAAGACAAAGTAAACCCGGGCACAAAATTACCACTTCCGCCCGAAGTAAATAAAGGAGAAAATATGGAAGAAAATCAAAAATTACAAGAAGCTCAAGAAGAATTAAAGAAAATTCAAGAAGAGAATCAAGAATTAAAAAAAGAACTTGAAGAAAGGAAAAAAGAAGCAAATTCTAAAGAAATAGAGGAATTTTGCGATTGCGCAATTAAAGAAGGTAATATTTTACCCTCTCAAAGAGAATTTGTAGCAGGTTTTTTAAACTCACTTTCTGAAAGCTGTTTAAATTTTAGTGAAGAAACACAGCAAAATTGCCAAAAAAGCTTTAAAGATTTTATTAAAAATCTGAAACAATTTGATTTTGAAGAAATTGCAACTAATAAAAATGCACCAAAAAACGAGAATTTTGATTTCTCAGACCCAAAACAAATAAAAGAAGCTATTATTAAAACTCAAAACGAGTACCAATCAAAAGGCATAAATTTAACCGCCCAAGAAGCATATTTAAAAGTAAAAGGAGATTATAATGATTAAAAGTTATGAAAATGAAACAGCAATTTTGCCTTACAGATTTGTTAAATTTGATGGCAATAGTGTAACTACAGCTTCAGCAAAAACTGATACTATTATAGGTGTTTCAGATAGTATTGGCGCTGATGAAAACGGTGTTGTTGAAGTTTATCACGTTGGTGAAATTGCACAAGTTCAAGCAGGGGAAGCACTTAATGCAGGTGACCCTTTAACTTCCGATGCTGAGGGTTTAGCTGTTAAAGCAACAGCAAGCGATAATATCGGCGCAATTGCTTTTGAAAGCGCAAGCGCTAAAGATGACGTTATTAAAGTTTTAGTTGTATTACAAGTAGCTTCAGCTTCAGAAGCGGTATAAAAAAGTAAAAAAGTGCTACAAAGCAAACAGCAAGTAGCACTAGAAAGGAAAATAAATGAGCGCACAAAGAGTAGAATTACAACCACAATTAACAGGCATTGCATTGGCATATCGCAATGAACTTTGCATAGCTGATAGAGTATTGCCCAGAGTTAAGGTTGATAAATTATCATTTCAATATTACAAATATGAAAAAGGAATGTTTTTAACATTACCTGAAACAAAGGTAGGAGAAAAAGGCGAAGCGAATAAAATTGAAATCAAGGCTAAATTAGAAACTGAAACTGTTGATGAACACGCTCTTGAGGAATCAATTTCTATTGCACGTCAAAATGAAGCTCAGGGCGAAATAGAAAATTTGGAAACAACAGCTACCGTTCAGTTGACTGATGTCTTAAAATTAAGGCGTGAAGTTGACCTTGCAAAGATTTTGTCAAACAGCGAAAATTATGACGGTAATTTTCAAAATGTTTCAACAAAAATCTCAACCGATACAACAAACGCTGTTAAATTAATTACAACTGCAATGGATAAAATGATAAGAAAACCAAACAGATTGGTAACATCAAGAAAAGCATTCAGCGCACTTCGCCAAAACCCTTTTATCTTATCTGCGGTTAACAGAAATAATTCAACTTCAGGTATTGCATCCGTTGAGGCAATAAAAGACTTGTTTGATTTGAAAGAAATTTTAGTCGGCGAAAGTGTAGTAAATACATCGAAAAACAAACAAGCATTAAATCCGCAGGCTTGCTGGGGAAATGACATTATACTATTAAGCATTGATGAAAATGCAACTGCAAAATACGGAATGACATTTGGCTATAATGCATACAAAGACGATATTTCAATTTTAAAATATACCGATATGAAATATGGAACACAAGGTGCAGATATTTTAAAGGCATATATGTCTGAAAAATATCTTATAACTTGTCCTGAATGCGGTTATCTGTTACAAGGCGTAATCTAATGTCGTATTGCACAATAGAGGATATTCAATCAATCATCCCCTCTCAACACCTTATCAACCTGACAAATGATACAGCACCTGCTAAGGAAATAAATATATTGAGGGTTGAGGGGGCGATTGAATATGCCGATGAGTTCATTAATTCTTACTTGAGAAATAAATATAAACTTCCTTTGACTTATATTCCGGACATAATCAAACAAGTTTCTACCGATATTTCTTGTTACAGATTATACTCAAGACGTCCGCAGGATATACCCGAGCATATAAAAGAAAACTATAAGGAAGCAAAAAATATATTATCTCAGCTTCAAGGAGAAAAAATGCTATTGGATTTACCGTCTGAACATCCTCAAGAAGATGTTGTCAATTCAGCGCCAATGATTAAAACAAACAAAAATAAAAACTCAATAATATTCTCGCAAGAAATGTTAAAAGGTTTTAAATTATGATTAAAATTATTGAAAATGAAATAGTCAATAAATTAAAAGAAAAATTCTCTTCTTGGGAAGTGGATAGCTTTCCTTCAGATTTTGAAAACTATACCTTTACAAGCCCTGTGGGATGTTTGCTTGTCAGATTTGAAAAATCAACAACAACAAATCAGCAAACACTAACAAGTGTGAGCGGAATGGAAACATATAATTTCACCATATTTATGGGCGTTCGATATCTGCAAAAGCATAATCAATCTTATGAACATTTGGATTTATTAAAACGCACTTTAAACGGTCTTGAAATATTACACAAAAGATTGGTTCTTCAAAACAGAGAATATATAGATAGCATAAACGGTGATTTATGGTATGGTGCGGAAGTTTCTCTTGAGCTTCCCATAACAGATGAATATGAAGATAAAAGCATAGCTAACACTCCGATAATGGAGTTGATAGATGCAAATCAACATAAATATTAGAAAGGAAAATAAATGGCACAACAATTTCTACATGGCAGTGAAACCATAGAAAAAAATGAAATAAATCTCACTATTCAAGATGCAGATATGTCAAGTGTTGTTGTAATTGGAACAAAACCCACTTATGCACTGAGCAAGAGTTCAGACCTTGAAAAAGTAACAAATTTTCAAGAAATGGCAAACTTAATAGGTGATAATATTGATGGTTTTACTCTGCCTGATGCGGTTGAAACAATTTTAAAAGAATCAGGCGGTGCTAATATTTATACAATCAATATATTTAACAACGAAAAACACACAGCAACGGTTGAAAAAGAAATAAGCTTTGTATCGGGTGAATGTAAACTTGATGAAGTAGGC
>CANQLJ010000065.1 GCA_947624685.1 Candidatus Gastranaerophilales bacterium
CTTTCTTTTCGGTTCACTTTTCTTTCTTTGTATTTCGGCGCTTGAGAGACAAAGAAAGAAAAGTGAACAAATTGAGAAGTAAAGGATAATATGTCCAAGGTGAAGAGATTCTGAGTCAAGCTCAGAATGACAGTTTACTTTTTTATAAAATACTACCATTGGTCAGATGCTGAAACAAGTTCAGCATGACAGTGTACTGGAATGTAAGCCACTATGCCCCGTCATTGCGGGCTCCGACCCGCAATCTATAAAGAAGGAAATATAATCAAAATATGATGCAAAATCAAAGCATTAATACTCAACGCATTTTATTTTTACTCTTTTACCACAAGAATGTTCACAAGTACCCGACCAGCTTGACATTTCTAAACAGCATTCTGCAAAGCCTGTATCACCGTCCTCACTAAAATTATTGCAAAAACCACCATGACCTGTAGCAATTCCTGCTAGTTTGTCATAGCACTCGCATGCACTAATGATTGCATCATCCCCGCAATTTGATGTACCATCTACACATATTTTTAATCTTCTCTGCTTGACGCAGCTATATCCATCCCACTTTTCCCCATCTGAACACCTATTCTTACAGCTCCCACTATCGCAATACTGGTCACTGCTGCACAGGCTTCTGCATGACCCATTCCCCAAGGAGCTATGACAAGAGGAGCATTGCGAACAGCTTGTAGCACTTGTGCATTTTGCACAACCCGAAGAACATGCATTACATTTCCCCCCGCTCTTGTACCAGCCGGATGAACTGCAGGTGGTGCAGCCGCTTGCGGTACATGCGGTACAACCATAGCCAAAAGTTGCATTTGCACAGTTCACACATGTGCCGGTTGAAGCATCATAATACTGCCAGCTCCCACATGGTGCTTGGCAATTAACCTTGTCATTAGATATGTACGTCGCAGGATTGCAGCACGCTTGGCTTATCCCATTCGGACAGTAACAATTAGCACCCGCACATCCCGTTGTCGAACAGTTCGTATTGTTACAAGCCGTACAAGCCGTGTTTCCACCACTGGTAGAATTCATCGCACTTATCCATGACCCTGCGTTACACGTTAAACAAGTGTTTTGGGCTTCATCGGGCTGGTATGTGTTGGAGGTGCAGGTGATGTCGTAGGAGCGAAAGGTTGAATTGAAAATTTAACATTTCGCCCACAGACATCGCGCGTTTTAAGATTACTGTTTATATATTTGCGCACTATTTCGCGCTTAAAGACAGTTTGCTTTTTTCTATACCGAGCCCAAAAAGTGCAAAATCATATTTTATAGGGTCATTCGGGTCAAATTCTTTTAATTTTTCGCTTAATTCAATAACCGCTTTAAAATCATTCTGTTTTCGATTCAACAGCCCAAACTCCCTTGAAATACGCGCCACATGGGTATCTAAGGGGATAAATAGTTCGCTTTTTTTGATATTTTTCCATATCCCAAAATCCACCTCGCCACATCTTACCATCCACCTTAAAAACATATTGAGCCGTTTTAGTGCACCATTATTCTCAGGCTTTGCAAACATAAAACAAAACCCCGCAGAATTTGGGCAATTGCAATTTTTATAAAAGTAATTTGTTGCGGTTTTTAGCCTGTCGGAACATGAAAAAAGCTCTTCAAGAGAAGATTTATCTAAAACATAAAGTTTATTTAAAAGTCTTAAAAGTTCAATTAAATCGCACGATTTGATAAATCTATATATAAAATCATCCAAATTTCTTTTTTTATAATCAATAATCAATTGATAGGGCGAATCAAAAAGCGAGAAAAGATAATCAAGCTTTTTTATAAACATTTCTCTTTTGCCAAAAGCAAACAGGGACGAGATAAAAGCCGAAATTTCAATATCAAATTTATTTTTATAATGATGCGGAAATTGAATCGGATCATCTTTTATGAAGTCTTTTGTTTCAAATTTTTTTACTAAATCATCTAAAATCTTTTTCACTTTTTAATTTTTCCGAAGTTTTTGAATTTTATTTTCTCTTTATTTTCTCAATTTTTCAAAATATTTTTTTAATATTTCATCGCCTCTATCAACCATTATACCCGAAAAAACATTGATTTTGGAATTTAGAAATTTTTTTAAGTTTAATGAAGTTGAAAATGCGCCATATTGTATGTCATAAGAAGAAAAATAAAGATTGCTGATTCTTGCATTCATTATAGCAGTTGCGCACATTGCGCAAGGTTCAAGCGTAACATACATATCACACCCCTCCAACCGCCAGGAGTTAAGTTTTTTATTTGCTTCAATTAAAGCCAACATCTCGGCATGCGCCATAGTACAATTTGTCTTTTCTTTTTCGTTTGTTTTAATTGAAATAATTTTATTATCTTTTACAATAACTGCGCAAACGGGAATATCCAAAGCTTTATTTTCAAGCATCAAAGAAGCCCTATCGAGCGCAAGCGCCATAAAATCATTGTGAAAGCTATTTGACATAGTCTTGAAATTCCAATGTAATTATAAAATCGTCTTCGCAATCAAGCTTGATATTAATATTCATCGCATCGCAAAGCCCTTTAACGATATAGAGCCCAAGGCCCGTGCCTCGAGTGGTTCTTGTTAATGTCGAATCGGCGCGGATGAATTTTTCAAAGAGTTTATCTTTAATTTCGTCGCTAATTTTTTCACATTTATTTTTTATTTTTAAAACGGGCATTTGACCGATGTTTTTCGCTTCAATTTCAATCGGGGCGTTATTGTGGGAATATTTTATCGCATTATCAATGAGATTGACTAAGATTTGCTCTAATCTTGAACTGTCGGCATAAATCCAATTTAAGCCATCGTCAATATCTGTTTTAAATTCTACAACATCGCTTTTTAGATATTCAAGAGTTTTATTTATTGAATTACCTAGGTCAATTTCTTCGATATTGAATTTAAGGCTGAGGCTATCTAGTTGCGGGATGACAAGCAGGTCTTCGACCATTGAAGAAAGCCTTTGAGCTTGTTGAATGATTACTTTAAGAGAATTTGTTTTTGTTGTTTCATCAAGTTTTATGTCGTTTCGAAGAAGCCTTGAACTATAGCCGATGATGCTTGTCAGAGGGGTTCTGAATTCGTGGCTTGTTGAATTAATCAAATCTTCTCTAAATTTGTTTAGCTTTTCCAGTTCATGGTTTTTATTTCTCAAATCTTCGTAAGAGGAGCTGATTTTATTTGCCATGTAATTAAATTCTTTAGTTAAAAATACAATTTCAAATGGTGTGAAGACGGATTTTAAAAGGTGGATTTTTTTGTCGTAGTTTCCTTTTGATATTGCGGTGATGCCTTTAAACAATTGGCGGATGTTGATATAAAGATATGACGTATAAAGCCCCACCATAACAAAGATAAATAATGCCGCCAGGCATAAAGAAAGTATGATTCTAAAGCGCGCCTTGTTAATTGTTTTATCGGTTACATGTTTTGTCGTATCAACGATTATGAGCCAGTTTGGAGAATCTATTTTATAATAGACTTTTGGAGTGTTTTTATTTTCGCCAAAAATCCCGGAATTGATGTTTTCTTTGATGACTAAATCATCTAAGACATTGTTTGTGTTTTGATTTATTGCATTAGATGTGATAAGTTCATGGGAATCGTAATCAAAGATATAGATTTTTCTGTTTTGCTGGTTTTCTTTTTCAATTAATTGGTTAATTATATCAATATCAATTTGGGCAATAAGATAATATTGGTTTTGTTTATCGATAGGAGAATAAAGAGTTAATTTATTTCCGTTAATTTCATAAGGGCCTTTTGGAAGTCTGTCTTTTTCAACTATGTCGATATTTTTAAAGAGTTTTGTTTTGGCTTCAATTTCGTCAAAATATTGAACTTTTGCCATCGTGTTTTCGATATAATTAAATCCGCTTGCCATTTGGTTTAATTGGGCTTGAGAATATTTAATATAATTTTGATAGGCGTCTCCAACCATCTGCGACATTAATATGGCATTTGTTGTTAATTCCGAGCGCACGCTCTGCTGAGAAATGTTCGATATAATAAAACCGATTGTAATAAACGGTATTAATACCGCAAAAACCATTACAATTATTGTTTGTTCGACTATTTTTAATCTTTTCATTTTTTTGCTTTTATTCTTCCAAACTTCCGAAAGGCGTTAATTTATATCCGACGTTGACGATTGTGTGAAGATATTTTGGTTCTTTAGTGTTGTCTTCGATTTTTTGCCTCAACCCCCCGACATGCACTCTTACCATCCTCACATCATCGTTGCTGTCATAACCCCACACTTCGCTTAACAGCGTCGCTAAAGTTACGGGAGAATTGATATGCTGCATAAGACAATATAATATTTCAAATTCCGTCGGAGTTAATTTAACTTTTTTATCTGTAATCATTGCTTCTAAGCTGTCGGGCAAAATTTCAATGTCGCCCGCTCTTAAGACTTCTTTTGGATTTTTGGGGGCGTTTGTTTCGCTCCTTCTTAAAAGTGCCCTGATTCTTAATAGAACTTCTTGAATCTCAAAAGGCTTTATTAAATAATCGTCCGCGCCACAATCAAAACCTTCGGTTTTATCTTCGATTGAGCCTTTAGCAGTGAGCATGAGTACGGGTATATTGGGTTTTGCGATTCTAATATTTTTACAAACGTCATAACCGTTCATCTTTGGCATCATTACATCAAGTAAAATCAAGTCATAGTTATTTTCAAGGGCTTTTTTGAGGCCTTCTTGCCCATCCATGGCGCAATCGACGCTGTAGCCGCTTTGAGCAATATCAAAAGTCAAAAGCTCGCGAATTTGTTTATCATCATCCACCACGAGCAATCTTTTGTTGTTTTTTTGCATATTTATCACCATACAAAATTGACATCATAACTTATTTTTTACTAAGATATAAAAAATTTTAGTCAATGTCAAATGATTATTTTTTATTTGCCGTGGTTTGTTCGTTTGGAGAATATTTTACAAAATCAATTATGACAATTTCTGGCTTGCAATTAAATCTCATCGGAATCCCGGATGTACCAAGGCCTTTTGAAATTATCATTATATTGTTTGTTTCTTTTATCAAACCTTTTGCAAATTTAACCCCGTATTTTGATTGTACTGAAAAAGGAGGCGCAAAAGGAGGAACAATCTGCCCGCCGTGGGTGTGACCGGCTAATATGAGGCTTGTGTCATCGATTATACTATAATATATATCCGGATTATGGGTTAAAAGAATCCTTGGGAGCCTTGTTTTTCTGTATGCAAGCTGGATATTGGGCTCTTGAGTTTTTATATCCGCAAGTCCTATAATATCTACATATCTTCTTTTGACTATTGTTCTGATGTTTGAGTTATCTAAAACTCTAATTTTATTTTTTAAAAATTCCTGTTTATACTTTTCTTCTCCGGCAAAAGCATCATCATCTCCAAAAACTGTGTATACGGGTGCATTAATTAATGACAGTTTTTGAGCTAATATTGAAGCGTCCATTGAGTTTTTGGGGTTATGATTATATGTATATCCGCCGCCTAAAAGGACAATATCGGCGTTTTGTTCGTTTGCAAGCTTGATTATTTTATCAAGTCTTTTATAATCATTTTTTCTCAGATGAAAATCGGTCAAAAATGCAACTCTCACGCCTTGAAGACTGTAGTTTTGAATTTCATATTTTGTTATTTCAAGTGAGTTTGGTTCAACTATGAAACCTTTAATAAATATATATGCTAAAAATAGTAGTAATACTAATGTCTTTTTATCCATAGTTTTTATTCTATCACTTTCATAAAATAAAATACATATATGATTGAAAAATCAATAAAATTACGTATAATATATGAAGTTTGATTAACAAAAGAGTTGAAAATGGATACTATTCAAAAAAATGCCTTCATCAATTATAAAATGAGTGAAGAAAATGAAAAATGGAATAATGCAATTACCCGCATAGCTCCTTTAGGGCATAAGCCCTTTGATATAAGAAGCGAGTTTGAAAGAGACTACACAAGAATCCTTCATTCAAGTGCCTATAGGAGATTAAAGCACAAAACTCAAGTGTTTTTTGCAACAAATAACGACCATATCTGTACAAGAATTGAGCATGTTAATCATGTGGCAAGTATATCTAAAACTATCGCAAACGCTCTGGGCCTCAATGTTTCATTAGCTGAAGCTATCGCTATGGGGCATGACTTGGGTCATAGCCCTTTCGGGCACCATGGCGAAAGAATTATAGAAAAAATAATGAAAAAAAACGGCTTTAGCGACAATTTTTGGCATGAAAGAAATTCTTTGCGCTTTGTGGATTTAATTGAAACGCTGCCAAACTATTCGGGCTATAAAGAAAATTTAAACCTAACCTATGCCGTAAGAGACGGTATTGTCTGCCATTGCGGGGAAGTGAACGAAAATTCGATTAAACCGAGAGACGAATTTATTGATTTAAACGATGTTCAAAAAGGAAAACACATGCCCTATACTTTTGAAGGCTGTGTTGTAAAGATTTCCGATAAAATCGCTTATCTTGGGCGCGACATAGCGGATGCTTATAACTATAAATTTTTTGATAAAGATGATATGCTGACTTTAAAACAGCTTGCCCAAGAGGTTTTAAAAAGAAAAATAAGATTTAAAGACGTTAATACCTCTCTTTTAATCCATGAGTTTATTGTTAATTTGTGTTTAAATTCCGACCCCGAACATGGTTTAACTTTTTCAAAAGAACACTATGATATGATGAACAAAATTAAAAAATTCAACTATCAAAAGATATATTCAAACCCAAGATTTAATCCTTTTATGAAATACGCTAATTTAGTTATTAACGATATTTTTGAATTTTTATTAAACCATTACGATGAATTTAACACGATTAAAAAATTATCAAAATATTCAAGGTTCTACCCGACTTCGACTCTTGATTTTTCCGATTGGCTCATAAAATATTCTAATATCGACGAAAAAACCCACAATATAAGAAAATATCGAAACAAAATTATATATGATATAAAAAATATTATGGATTATAAGCAGGCAATAATCGATTTTATCTCAGGGATGAGCGACAATTACGCAATAAAAATTTACAAAGAATTGACGGAGTTTTAGCTTTTGCGCTAAGATTTTGTTGCTATGAAAGTTAGATTTAATTTTTCCCCATTCACCAACAATGCCGCTAAAAATAACATTCCTTCATTTCAAAAACGCCTTGTTGCAAATGGTGCCGTAAAATCGGGCAACTATTCTCAAAATATTAAAATATATTTTCTTGATGATAAGCCAAAAGACTTTGCCGAGCTTTTTGATGCCGACACGCAACCGCAATGGCAGCATAATTATTATTTAGATAAGCTCTTGGATGCTCTTTGTCTTGTCAGAGGAAAAAATCCTTTAATGGTTTTTGATACCTATACTATTGAAGATGATAACAGCATGTTGGGTTATTGTCTAATTGATAATAAAAGGAAAAAAGAGGCAATTATAGAATTTATTGAAACGGCGCCTGATTATTCCTGCTATAACATGAGCGAAAAAAGACAATATAAATATATCGGCGAAACGATGATGGCGTTTTTAGCGCAAATGTGCAAACAGCAAAACAAAGATTTATACGTTTATTCAATCGCCAACAGAAAAAAGACGCTAGATTTTTATTATAATCAATGTAAGTTTGAAAGAGTAAATAAAACTGATGCCAAAATCCAAAATTCAAAACTGGATAAATTAATTAAATCGAATGCTTCTCATAGCGGAAAAGCGGTTGATTTATTGGGCTAGCAATTTTCTAAAAATATACTTTTTAAATATATTCTTTTAATGTTTCAATTGTACAAGTTCTTGCAACATCAACCACATAATCCATATCTTCTTTTTCAATTATCAAAGGCGGATTAAAATATATCACATCTCCCAAAGGACGAAGCAAGACCCCTTTTTTAAGCGCTTTTTTATATATTTGATACCCCAGTCTTAATTTTGAATCGAAAGGCAATTTTGTTTTTTTGTCTTTTACAATTTCAATAGCATTAATTAAGCCAATTGAGCGCACTTCCCCGATGTTATCAATATTTAAAAAGTTTTCTTTAATCAAATTATTAAAGTAGGGTGTAGCTTCTTTTAGATGTTTTTGAATATTCCCTGATTCTAAAACATCCAACACCCCAAGAGCACAAGATGCCCCAAGCGGGTTACCCGAATATGTGTGAGAGTGCATAAAAGCTTT
>CANQLJ010000066.1 GCA_947624685.1 Candidatus Gastranaerophilales bacterium
GGATAATTTTTTATCCCCATTCTTTTAAACTTTATACCCTATATTATTTTAGCCTAATTCTTTTGCTTTTTTTGCGGTATCCGATATTGTTTTAGATAATATTTTATCGATATTTGAGTCGTTTAAGACATTGTTTCCGACTTCTGTGCAACCGCCCGGGGTTGTGACGTTTTGAATTAATTGAGAGATATTATAATCATTTTCAAATATCATTTTAGCGCTCCCCAGAGCTGTTTGGGTCGACAATAAAAGAGCTTCGTCATTATTCAAGCCAAGTTCGATTCCGGCTTTTGCCATAAGTTCAATTATTTTAAAATAAAACGCGGGGCCTGAACCCGATAATGCTGTTATTGCGTCAATTTTATCTTCATTTGTTTTAATTACTTTTCCGCAATTTTTCATAAATTCAAAAGCGAAATTATATTCGTTTTCATCAACGTTTTTTCCCGCACAAACGGCGCTCATTCCTTCATTTACAAGAGCCGGGGTGTTTGGCATAATTCTTATTATTTTTGCATTATTTAAAATTTGTTCATATTTTTCAATTTTTACACCCGCCAAAATCGACATTACAAGCTGATTATTATAATTTTTTTTGATTTCATTTAAAACATCATTCACGACAAACGGTTTTGTCGCAATTAAAATGACGTTTGTTTTATTTAAAAGCTCGCAAATATCACCAACTTGGTTAAAACCGAATTTATGAGCCAAATTGGCGCTTGCCGAGTCATTTTTATCATATACAAAAATATTTGATGATTTTAGGAAATTATTTTTATATATTCCTTCCATTATCGCGCTTGCCATTTTTCCGCAGCCGATGACGCCTAAATTTACATTTTGATTAACATTTAAAGCCATTAAACTTGACACCTCATTTTGCCTGATATAGTATTAGTAAATATCGACATTATTATTATGTCAAGCAAAATTATACATCAATCAACATACAAGGAGACAATATAATGCGTCGTACTTTAGAAGGTACCAAAAGAAAAAGACAAAATGTAAGCGGATTTAGAGCCAGAATGGCTACTAAAAACGGTCGTCGCGTGATGAATGCAAGACGTGCCAAAGGTCGTCATTCATTAGCTATCAGCCCAAAGAACCGTGCTTAAAAAACAAAATCGCCTAAAAAATAAAAGCGCATTTAGCGCAACATACAAAAATAACACATATTTAATCAGTGAAAGTGTTGTTTTATATTTAGGAAAAATAAAGACCGATGAAAACTGCCCCACCAGGGTGGGTTTTGTCGTTTCTAAAAAAGTTCATAAACGCGCCGTAAAAAGAAACAGAATCAAAAGGCTTATGAGAGAAAGTCTTAGGCTCGTTTTTAAAGAAAATAAATTTGACCAAATAAATAAGTTTCAAAGCCTCATATTTGTTGCACGAGAGGGCGCATTAGATAAAAATTTCAACGAAATAAACAATAATATCTTAACATTACTACACAAAACAGCAATAAAAAATCTTTAGAAATATTATATAGAACATAATGGACGCTCTGGTTAAAAATCTACTTGAAATGCAAACAAAAGAAAAAATCCAAAAGCCCAACTGCCAAACACGTGCCGGGCGGGCTCTGCTTGCGTTTTATTTGCAGACAAAATTCAAACAAATTATTAACCACGACAAAAAATCCGATAAACAGCTTATTTTAAACATCAAACCCGATTTTTTGGATAATTTTACAAACAGATTAATTAATCGTCCCCAAGACAGAATCCTTATTGCCCTAAACGGACAATCGGCGAGCGGAAAATCCACAATTTGCAAGCAAATTCAAAAATGTATAAACGAGCTTAATTTGCCTGTGACAATACTCACTGCGGACAATTATTTTAAAGATATATCATTATTAATTAAAAAATTCGGTTCTTTTGATTTACTTCGAGATAGTGGCTATGACATTGATTCGCCCGATAATTTTGATTTAGATTTATTAAAAAATGATATTTTATCCCTTCAAAAAGGCCAAAACATACTCTCTCCCGAGTATTTAGTCAATGGAACGGGTATATCAAAACCAAATTCAATTCAATATTTATCTAAAAAAATAATCATAGTCGAAGGAGTCTGCTCTTTATATCGTGATTTAGCCGACATTTTTGATATTAAAATATATATAGATTTAGATGAAGATGAAAGAAAAAAACGCTTTTTAAACCGCGCCCAATCAAGAAATCAAGACCAAAATAATGCCCTAAAGCACTGGGATTATATCTGCGAAGCCGGCAAAAAATACGTTATGCCCAAAAAAGACCTCTGTGACATAATCATTAACGGCGAATGCGATTTAAAATATTTCACCCATATGGTCGAATATATCAACCTTGTGACCAATAATTTTTATGAATAATATTAGTATATACTCTTTAAAATCGTATAAAAATATACTTGATATATAAATTTTATACATTCCTTTCGAAACAAAAAAGCCCGTAACTGCGGGCTTTTTACCTATTATTGTAAAGTTTTGTAACAAAATAGAATTATATAGCAATTTTATAAAGTTTATATACTTTATATATATGTAAGAGATAAATCAAAAAACTTACAAAAGGTCGATAAAAAGTTACACAAGATAAAGGATTCACAAAATGGGCTGGATTACATTAACACAAAGAAAATTAGAGTTAAAATATGAAATCAACCAAGACGAATTACGCTTGTTGGAAATCGGTAGAGAAACAAGAGGTATTCAAAGGGAATTAGCCTATGAAGAATTGGTTCTTGGTAACGATAAACAAAGAGAAATCGACGCAGCTAAAGAAGGTTATGACAACGTTAAAGACAGAAGACCATCAGCATCAAGCAACGGCTACGAAGACTGGCAAAATGATTTTATGGACGCGCAAGAAATTTACGAAGGCGCTAAATTAGACATAGAGGAATACTACGACGATTTATTCAGCGAAATCGAAGAAGATGCAACAAGACGTCAAGCGGCGCTTGAACAAGAACAAATCCAAGTTGAAACTGATTTAGAAGCTAAGAGATCTGAACTTGAATCTGTAAGCGACCAAATAAGCTCTGACATTGATTCATCAAAACTTAACTTTGGAGGCTAATAAAACCAAGTAATTAACTAAATTAATCGATAAAACTTAAACCGATAAAATCACGATAACAAGAAATGATTTTATCGGTTTTTTTTATCAAATCTTCATAAGTTGAATTATTTTCAACAACGATATTCCAATCTTTATAATTATCAAGCGCCGTTTCGGTTTTGTCGTCAGCATTTGTTATAATTCCTCGCATTTCGCGGTTTTTTATATCCGATTCGACGCGAATTAAAAATGCTCCTTGGGTTTTAAAGAAATTTAGCTCATGTTCAACCCTAACGTCAGGCACAATGATTCTATTATAGTTCATTAGATTTTTAAGCCAATAGTTTTCATCTGTTTTTCTGCCGAAATTGCCTAATTCGATTAAATCGGCGCGATAAAGATGTTTGTCTGATTCGATTTTTTCAAGTGTAAGACCTGTTTTTCTTGAATATTCAAGCTTGATAGAATCTCCTATTCCTATTCTTTTATAGTTTTTTAATTTTTTAAGAAGAATTTTTGCTATAGTATCTTTGCCGCTATACTGTTTGCCTGAAATTACTATTATTTCTTTTATTTCCATAATTTAATCATTATATTAAAAAAAACCAAGAAAGACAAATTTTCTTGGTTTTTTGCGAATATTTTTATAATTTTAGCCGAAAACTTTATCTTCTTTTGATGAAGTCGTTTCGTTTTGAACGGCATTAGATTCAATGAACATCGACATTTGAGTCGGATTAACTTTGGGATATTTTTCTTTTATGTCTTTTACTTCTTCGTTTATTCTGTATTCGTTTATTTCATTTTGAGTTACTCTGCCGTCGTGGTTTTTATCTATTTGATTAAAGTTCGATAAAACCGTATCTAACAGACTTGACATCGTAGAGCCGCCGTTTGCGCAAAGCATAGTGAGTTCATTATAGGTCATACCTTGAGTTTTAAGTTTTGTAACATAATTATTAACATCATTTGTATTGATTTTTCCGTCGCCATCAATATCGATTTGATTAAAATTATTCAGCATATAGCTTCGAAATGTCTGGTTCACCGTATATCTTACGGTATCATTTTTGGGATTTAATATATCATCTATACTTAAGCCCTCCGCTCCGTTTAAAAGCAGAAGGTAATTTGAATTAAGCCCGGCTATTGCGCTTGTAAAAAGGTTTGAACCTATTAAATTTGCCATTATATCACCTCATTTTATATTTTCTTTAATATTTTAATGACATTTTTTAAAATGTAAAACCTTAATTTGAATGAAATATTTTGTTTCTCATGCTCTATAAATTTTGGTAATATTAATTGATGGCAAAAAAAATATTTAACAAAAACGCTTTCTTTTTAGCTTTAATCTTGATTTTAGCGCTATTTTTAAGATTCGGATTTGATACGGTCATTTACGGATATAACTATGACGAGTTTGCGCTTGTGAGTTTGTCAAAATTAAATGTTTTAGCTATGCTTAAAGCTATTGCCACCCAAGATTTCCATGCACCAATTTACTATTTTATTATAAAAATTTTTACAAATTTTAACAATTGCGATTTATTTTTAAGATTGTTGAATATATTATTTTCGCTCTTTAATATTATTGTGTTTTATAAAATCGGAAAAATCCTTTATTCGCGCTGTTTTGGGCTTATTTTGGCATTATATTTTTCAATTTTTCATCTCGATATAACAATATCTAATTTTATAAAATTTTATAGTTTTTGTTTTTTAATTACTTCATTAATTTTTTATTATCTTATTTTGGTGTTAAAGCTTGATAGAGGCTATTTTAGGCTTGCTTTATGTAATTTTTTGTTGATTTTATCTTCGACATTTGGTTTTATTTTTGTAATTATTGAATACATTTGTTTATTTTTTTATAAAAAAAGAAAAATGCCCTTAAAACCCTTAATAATACCCGTTGTCGGGTTTATTTTATACAGCCCCATACTGTTTATTCAAACAAAAACCGCGCTTAATTCCTTATTTAGTGCGCATCATAACCACGGAGGTTTTTCAATTTTTTCGCTATTTTTGTTTTTGAGCGATTATTTTTCACCGTTTGTTAATTTTAGCGCAAATGTTGAAACTATTCCTTCGATGAGCCTTGTGTTGAACGTTATTGAGGGCATTTACAAAAATAATTTTGATTATTTTTCGCTCTTTTCTTTTTTATTATTTTCTCTTATTCCTTGTATTGTTGGGGTTTTAGGGGTAATTACAGCGTTAAATAAAGAAATAATAAAAAAATTAATTACTCCAATATTTTTATATTTTTTGTTTTTTATAGTTATCTCATTATTTGAAATAACCGGGTTTATTCCTTTATATATCTATATTTTTGGGCTTGGGCTTGTAATTATATCTTTTTTTGGATTGTATTCGATTAAAAATAAAAAATTATCCTATATTTTGATTTTTTGTCTGATTTTTCCTTCATTGTTCATCAAAACTTCATTATCTGTCTTAAATCGCGAAATAAATTATAAAATTTACGGAACAATTGATGAATATATTGAAAAAATCGATTCTAAGACTCCTATAATTGCGATTAACGGCGGCAGGTTTATGAAATATTACTATAAGAACCATAATATTTTTGCGCTTGATTTTGAGCAAATGCAGGGTATTCACGACAAAAAATATATAAATATGATTTTAACAAATGATGAAATTAAGAGTGTAAATAAAAAAAATATTAAAGATATAATAAAACCTTATATTTTAGCGGATTTAAAAATCCCAAAGCTTTCTTTATATCTTGAAAATGAGCTTTTTTCAAAAGTTAAAAAGGATGAAAAAATTTGGCTTATTTTTAATCTTGATGAAGGTGAGATGATTTTAGATAAAAATTTAGCCAAAAATTACCTTGAATATGACTATTCGCCTCATTTTAAAAAAACTTCTTTAATAACGCAAGTGAGAAAATATCAAAAAAACGATGATGATTTTTTAGATGAAGCGCTTACGGGAAGGATAATTCAAAGCTATATTTTATCAAATGCGCTCTTATATATTGAAAAAAATTTTAAAAGAATAAATGTCATAAAACTTTACCCCAGCGTGGGCAAAAAATATTTAAAAGAAGAAAATAATAATCAAAATTACCCTCAAACCCTTGATATAATGGAATTGGGTGAAGGAGGATGGTATTTTATAGAATATCAAAAACTTTGAAATATCTTATCTTGCTTATGTTTATGTTTGTGCGAAAATTAAATTATAAAATGAGATAATACTATTTTAGAAAAGGAAATTAAATATGCCAAGAAAGACTCCATTGGAAAAAATCCGCAATATTGGTATAGCGGCGCACATCGATGCCGGCAAAACTACTACCACAGAGCGTATTTTGTTCTATACAGGTAAAACTCATAAAATCGGCGAAGTGCACGATGGTGCTGCTGTAACTGACTTTATGGAACAAGAAAGAGAAAGAGGAATCACTATCCAATCTGCAGCGGTTACTGCGACTTGGAAAGGTCATCAAATTAATATCATCGACACCCCCGGCCACGTTGATTTTACAATCGAAGTTGAACGTTCGCTTCGTGTATTAGACGGTGTTGTTGCCGTATTTTGCGCAGTGGGCGGTGTACAATCTCAATCCGAAACGGTTTGGAGACAAGCAAACCGCTATGAAGTACCGAGAATGGTATTTGTAAACAAAATGGATAGAACCGGTGCCGATTTTTATCGTGTAGTCGGTCAAATTAAAACAAGATTAGGCGCAAACGCTGTTCCTATCCAACTTCCGATTGGTTCTGAAGATAATTTCACGGGTCTGGTTGATCTTATGACAATGAAAGCCGAAATCTATACTAATGACCTTGGAACGGATATTAAAGAAGAAGAAATCCCATCTGAACTTCAAGCAAAAGCAAAAGAATACCGTGATGCCATGGTTGAAGCAATTGCAGGCGAAGATGATACATTAATGGAAAAATTCTTTGAAAACCCTGATTCAATTACGGTTGAAGAACTTAAAGCGGGATTGAGAAAAGCTGTTTGCAACAACAAAATCGTTCCTGTCTGCTGCGGTACGGCATTTAAAAATAAAGGTGTACAACTGTTATTAAATAACGTTGTTGATTATATGCCTTCTCCCGTTGATGTTAAAGCTATCGAAGGCGAACTTGATGATGGAACAAAGGTTGAGCGTCATTCATCAGACGATGAACCGTTCTCTGCTTTAGCGTTTAAAGTTATGACAGACCCCTTTGTCGGCCGTTTAACGTTCTTGAGAATCTATTCGGGTTCAATTACATCCGGTTCTTACGCACTTAACGCAACAAACGGCAAAAAAGAACGTATTTCAAGATTAGTTAGAATGTACGCTGATCAACGTCTTGAAGAACAAGAAGTTTACGCGGGCGACATCTGTGCTGCCGTTGGTTTAAAAGACACAACGACGGGTGACACTTTGTGTGATGAAAAAGCTCCCATAATCCTTGAAAAAATGAGCTTCCCCGAACCTGTTATTTCTGTTGCAATTGAACCAAAAACAAAAGCAGACCAAGATAAGATGGGTATAGCTTTGCAAAAACTTGCTGAAGAAGATCCGTCATTTAGAGTTAAATCTGATACCGAAACAGGCCAAACGATTATTTCCGGTATGGGCGAATTACACTTAGATATTATCGTTGATAGAATGCTTAGAGAATTTAAAGTTGAAGCAAATATCGGTAAACCGCAAGTTGCATATCGTGAAACAATTCGCGGTA
>CANQLJ010000067.1 GCA_947624685.1 Candidatus Gastranaerophilales bacterium
GGGGGCTAAGTGGAATTATAAAATCACCGTTATAGTACCTATATACAATTGCGAAAAATATATAAAAAATTGCCTCGATAGCATCTTAAATTCAACGCTTAAAGAAATTGAAATAATATGCACCGACGACGGTTCAAAAGATAATACTTTAGAAATTTTAAACGAATATTCAAAAAAATATTCCAATATAAAAATTGTTTTAAATGTCGAAAACCTTGGCGCCGCAAAATCAAGAAACTTTGCAATGAACTTATCCCATGGTGAATACATAGCATTTTTAGATTCTGATGATACCGTTGAAAATGATTTTTATCAAAAATTATATAACAGAGCAAAAGACACAAACGCCGATGTAATAAAAGGTTCTTATAAAGATGCTTTAAATGATTGTTGGGATTTTCAAATTAACGAAAAAATAAAACAGGATAAGAATAATTTTTGCTGCGAATACTGCTGTTCGATATTTAAAAAAGAATTCATTGAAAAAAATAACATAGTCTTTCCTTTGCTAATTGATATGGAAGACCCTGTATTTGCGCTTTTGTGTGCAATAAAAGCAAAAAATATCGAAATAGTTGATGACGCTTTTATTTCTATTTTTCATCGTTTCGATTCTCAAACATCATCCGCCCCTACGCTTCGAAGAATCAAAGACAGATTAAAAGGGCTTGAAATCATCACAGACATTATAAATTCAAATGAAATTTCAAAAGACAGCTATATCTATATAATTTCAAAGTGGCTCATAATTACTTATACAAATTCTTCTAAAAGAATCAACAAAGATATAATGGAATTGCTCTCAAAAGAGATTATAAGAATCTTTGAAAAACTGAAATACAAAAAAGATATTCTTGAAATGATTGAAAAAGATGCGATTTATCTTTCTTCGATATTAAAATCACAAAATTGGCAAAATTCTTTTTCTTTTTTACAAGAAATTCAAATCTCAAAGCTTAATTGCGAAATAGAAAACCTTAAAAACACGATTAATTCTTTCGAAAATTGTTTTTTCCCAAAAAAAGAAGGGTATATTGAACCAAAAGATGCAAAAATCATCTGCCTTGGAGATAATGAAACAAATATAGCAAAAAAATATAATCAAATTTTAAATAGCTATGACTACGGTAATCAAAGTTGGCTGATATTTTTAAATAACCATATCGAAATAAAACAAGACCCAAAAGACCTAAATAAAATCACAAAAAACCTGAATCATGATTCTATATATGGCTTATTTGGCGCTAAAAAAACCATTTTTAAAAATAAAACCCTAATTTCAAAAACAGGTTTTACCATCTATAAAAACAAAAATGATAATACAATAAGCCAAAGCGGCAAATATCCTTTTTCTTTTGAAAAAGTCGACACAATAAATAATTTTTGTTTAATAATCCATTCTTCTCTGATTCAAAAATATAATCTGAGATTTGATGAAAATCTTGCTTTTGAATTATATAACGAAGATTTTTGTATCGGCGCAAAAGAAAAATATAATATAGATTCTTATGTGATACCGATTTTTAATTATAATTCTTCTTTTAATGATGTATCTTATAACTATCAAATTGAGCTAAAATATTTAAAAAAGAAATATCAAAACCAATACGCTCTTGAACACGCTTTAATCGGCAAAACAAACGCTTCTCAATTAAACAGAAAAGACCAAATGCTTTTTATCATAAGACAAAAGTTAGGAAAAAAATAAAAATGCAATCAATTCCGATAATTTTATCTTCAGACAACAACTATGCACCCTTTGCGGCTGTTTTAATTACATCTGTATGCCATAATACAAAATCATTTTGCAATTTTTATATCCTTGATGGCGGCATAACAAAAGAAAACAAAGAAAAAATCCTTGAATTAAAAAATCAATTTAATAATTTTTCTCTTGATTTTGTCCAAGTTGATGAAAACAAAATCGGCCTTAAAGATTTCATCTTAAATTCATATATCACAAAAGCGACGTATTACCGTTTTATGATACCGAAGATTTTTTGTGATATAAAAAAATTGCTCTATCTTGATTCTGATATGATTGTTAAAAAAGATATAACCGAACTTTATTTAAAAAATATCGATTCTTATTTCCTTGGAGCGGTCAAAGATTATGGAAGCACAAAATACATAAATAAACTAAAAAATAACCTTGAAATTGACAAAAGCCACAATTATTTTAACGCAGGCGTTCTACTTTTAAATAATCAAAAATGGATTAAGGAAAATATTTTTGAAAAACTCCTTAAAATCAAAGAAAAATATAAAACTAAATTGCTCTGCAATGACCAGGACGTCTTAAACAAATGTTTTGAAAATAATTATTTTTCGCTTGATTATAAATATAATTCTTTAACAAATGATACCAATACCCTCATCCGCCACTACTACGGCCCGATTAAACCTTGGCAGATAAGCCCTTCTTTGTGCGAGGGAGAGTATGAAGAATTTAAAATATTCTGGTTTTATGCTTCAAAAACAAGCTTTTACGATTACTTAAAAGACAATTGCAAATATAAAACAATCCACATTCTTCAGCTTTTAAGGCTTTATAAAAAACAATCATAATTTTTTTTATAAAAATATTTATTCTAAATAAAAAAGGCGCAATATTTATTTTTTTCTTTTATAATTATATAAAAAATAGGGGAAAAATTAACCATGCTCAAAGAAACAAATAACCAAAACAACACAAAAAAGACTTTCTGCGATTTTGAAAAAATCTGCAAAACCTTGGTAGATAAATATGTTGTTTCAAATGTAAAAAATGATAAAAATGAATATGAACCCATAAAATTCATCACCGCCGTAAATGATTTTAAAATTTATGATGAATACCTAAAAAATAATTCGATAATTAACGCATCAAAAAATATCGAATTAAAAACATTTGATAACACAAAAGAAAACCTCCCCATCCCAAAAAGATATAATGAATTTTTGAATAATTATGACTATAATAACCCCTGTTGGTTTGTCTTTTGCCACCAGGATTGGGAATTGTTGGATAATATAAACGAAATACTTTCTTGCCTTGATAAAAATTCAATATACGGAACCTCGGGTAACTCCAAAGAAGATGTCGGCGAAGGAAATTATATCTACAAAAGCGTCGGATTTTCGATAGAAAAAATTGACAGCAAAAATGAATATAAAACTTTTGGATTTGTAAATCAAGATAAAAAGGAAGCCGACACAATAGATTGCCAGTGCGTGATTGTACATTCTTCCTTAATTCAAAAATATAATCTAAGGTTTGATGAAAATCTCGAATGGGATTTATACGCAGAAGACTTTTCCATCAACGCAAAAGAAAAACATAATATAAAAACATATTCTCTTTCAATCATAAACTGTCACCACAGCCCGGCGGGGTTTTGCGAACTTCCCGAATCGTATAAAAAATCCCTCTCATATTTAAAAAAGAAGTACCCGAAAAGCGCCTATGTAGGCACCTGTAGCATGATTGGGGGGGGGGTCTATAAGATTATTGAGTGCTCGGGAGTATATAATCTATCAAACGAGAAAGAAGATGAAAAATTTGACCCCGAGCAATTAAAAAGCCTTATAGACAGCTATGACGTTATTTCATTTGATGTTTTTGACACATTAATCCTTCGTCCCTTAGTGAATCCCGAAGATGTGTTTAAATATATCGGAAAAATGTGCTATAACTTTAAATTTCCGATTCAAAGAGAACTTGCTTCAAAAAGAGCCAGAATCGTTAAAATCACAAGAAATAAAGGCGTTGAAGATATAACGCTAGATGACATTTATTCTAAAATCGACGATGATTATAAACAAATCGAACTCGATTTTGAATATAAAATCGCCCTGGCGAATAACCAAATGAAAGAGATTTTTGATTATGCAAAACAAAAAAATAAAAAAATTATAATAACATCCGATATGTACCTGGATAGTAATTTTTTATCTAAAATCCTTATTAAAAACGGATTTTGCGGTTTTGATAAAATCTATGTGTCATCCGAAATTCAAAAAACAAAAGTAAGCTCAAATCTTTTTAAATATATTTTGGATGATCTGAATATCGACAGCTCAAAAATTTTACACATAGGCGATAACCTGCAAGCCGATGTTTTGGGAGCAAAAAAGGCAAACATAAATTCATATCATTATATAAAAATGTCCGATAACTTTTTCAAAAAGCCTCAAAATAAATATCTTCTTGATTACTATAATTCTTCTAACAACAAACTACAAACAAGCATCACAATTGCTCTAAGGATGATTAGAGAGCATAATAATGAAAATGAAAATTTCTGGTATAAAATAGGATATAACTATGGCGGAGCTTTGGGGCTGTTTTTTGTTTTGTGTGTTATAAAAATAGCAAAAACAAGAAACCTTACCGACTTGCTTTTTGTTGCAAGAGACGGCTATATGTTAAATGAAATATATAAAAAAATTAAAAAAGACGATTATCCTTCAAACCACTATGTCTACGCCTCTAGAAAGCTCTATGAAAAATATTTTAAACAACATTCAATTGAATATCAAAACTATATTGATGATATTAAACTAAGCGGCAAAAAATTAGCGATAGTTGATACTTGTGCGGGTAAATATTCTGCCCAAGCATTAATCTCAAATTATCTTAAAGGTTATGATTTTGTCGGAATCTATATGGCTTGCGTACTAAATTATAAATATAATTACCTTAATCTTTCTTCAAAACCCCACACAAATCCAAAAGACCTTGGTTTTATCTGGGAATTTATCGAATTTATTTTAACTTCATTTGAACCTCCAATTGAAGATATTAAAGACAAAAAACCGGTGTATAGAGAATCTTTAACCGATGTTGATTTAAAGAAAAATGAAATATTTAAAGAAATCGCAAGGGGCGAATTGGATTTTGTAGACGATTATTTAAAATATTTTGATACAAACATCCCAGATATTTCTTTTGAAGAAGTGTTTAAATATATCGCCATGTTTTGGAATAACATGACTCAAGAGGAAAAAGAAAATTTAAACAGCGCAAAATCTCCGACCGATGTTAATCAAAACAGCTATTTTTCTTTGGTTAATCAGCAGGATAGGGTAATGAAAAAATCAAAGGAATTTTTATCTTGTTTGTTATATAATTAACGGGGAGATAATTATGGAAAATTTTAAGCGCAAATATTTCGACTACAATTCACAGATGCTCTATGCAATAAAAGGCCTCGAGTTTATGCTCTTCCGCAGGGGGGGGGTCACATTGCTTAAGAGAAAAAATGAATTTATTGAAAAGTATTATAAGTATTTGCAAAAAGAATTTGACGAAAATAAAAACTTGGTTTTACCAAAGCTTGATTTTATAATAACGACAAGGTGTACATTGAGATGTAAAGATTGCAGCTCAATGATACCAAAATATTCTCACCATATAGAACTTTCTTTTGAAGATTTTAAGCGCGATATTGATGTTATTTTAAATAACGTTATAGAGCTCAGTTTGATTAATTTTTCAGGCGGTGAACCGCTGTTAAATAAAGACTTATCAAAAATGATTGATTATGCCGCATCAAAACAAAAAGTCGGCATGATAAAAATCATCACCAACGGCACATTAATTCCAAATGATGAGCTTATTTGTGCAGTCAAAAAACACAATGATAAAGTGTTCTTTTTTATAAGCAACTATAGCGTAAATCCTGATTTAAAACCAAAACTAAAAACCCAAGAGATAATTGAACTGTTATCTAAAAACAACATAAAATATCAAATGATTAAAGATTTCACCTGGTTTGAAGAAAAAGAAATGCAAAAGCAAAAACTCAATTGCAAAGATGACGATTCTTCCGGGGTTGACAAATACATAAAACAAATGTATGAAAATTGCATTTTATCAGCATGTCTTGGAGTATTTAACCACAGACTGCATACTTGCCCGAAAGCTTCCCATGGCGAACAGCTCGGAATATTTTATGATAAAGATGCAATAGATTTAACGGATTTAAAAGATGATGATAGCGGCTTTAAAGAAAAATTCATCGAATTTTATAAAAAAGATTTCTATGAACCTTGCAGATATTGTATAAGGTCAAACAAAGAAGTAATGCCCGCTAAGCAACTATAATCGGAGAAAAATGGAAGATTTAATATCGGTAATAATACCCGTATATGATGTTGAAAAATATCTTGAGCGCTGTTTAAATAGTGTAATTAATCAAACATATAAAAATCTTGAAATAATATGTGTTAATGATTCAACACCTGATAATAGCGTTGAGATTATAAAAAAATACCAAAAAAATATCAAAAATCTAAATTTGATAGCCAACGCTTCGCGTATGGGCTTGGCCCATACGCGAAGCGTTGGCTATAAGAAAGCGAAAGGCAAATATATATACTTTCTTGATTCGGATGATTGGATTAAAGAAGATTTCATTGAAAAAATGTACGAAGCTATTGTTAAAAATAATCAAGAAGCTATCTGCTGTACAAACATAAAAAACGTTTATCCTGACGGCACAATGAGCGATTTATTAAAAAGAGATTTTAAAGAAGGTTTTATGCCCTATACAAAATCTTGTATGATGGCTTGGAGCTGGCTTTTAAAAAAAGATTTCCTTGATAAATTTGATTGCATTTTTCCTTCGGGCTTAAGATATGAAGATAATTATTTTTATAATGTTTTAATTCGCAGCCTTGAAAATGTCTATATAATTAATTCAACACAATATTATCACTATGAAAACCCTCAATCCACCATGGGAAAAGCAAAAGGCAGAACCATAGACAATTTTGATATAATTGAAGTGATTGATTTGGTCTATGAAAACTATAAAAAAACAAATAAATTGTCACATTGGTCAATACCGTTTTTTTATATGCCAAAATATATGCTCAACATTCACACAAACAAAGACGAATTTTTCTTAAAGTTAAAAGAATTCTATAAAAAGATTCAAGCTGACGTTATTTCAAATAAAGAGCTATATAGCCAAATTGAACTCAAGTTTTTTAATGAGATAATAAATTCAAACAGCTATGGTGAATATAAAAAATATCAAACCTCAATAATAGGCGCACTCAGACAAAACGTAAAGGAGCAAAATGGAAGAATTAATCAAAAAGTATAATATAGAACCCGTGTTTTACAGAAGATATTTTCGCTATGGAGCTGAGATGCTCTATGCGTTTTTATTGCAAAATTTCTTTTTATTTAAAAAAGGGAAATTTCTAAATCCGATTAAGAAAAAGGAATATTTTGATAAATTGTGCAGGGATGAAATAGTTAATTTCTATGAAAACGGATTTTTGAGAATACCGAAGGTTGATTTTGATATTACAACAAGATGCACCCTGAAATGTAAATATTGTTCCAACATGATGCCAAAATTCAGACAAAAAAACAGCCATGTTGAAATGAGCTATGATGATTTTAAAAATATAATCGATGTTTTGTTTGATTCCGAGGGGGGGGGCTTAACAGAATTGATATAATCCAATTGATAGGAGGCGAACCTCTGCTTCATAAGCAGCTATCAGAGA
>CANQLJ010000068.1 GCA_947624685.1 Candidatus Gastranaerophilales bacterium
CCACACAACTCCCACACTCCAAATTCCCTATCTCATTACTCCTCGTTATATATTTCCCACTACCACAAACATCACAACTATTCTTCCCTTCTTCCCCCTGATATTCATTACCCACACATCCCACATACTTATCCACTACCACAAAAATTAAAATGCGGACATCTTTAAATGAAAGATGGGGTGAAAACAAAAAGAGAGAAAAAAAGGGGGGAAGCTTAATTTTTTATATTTAAAACCCCTTTTTTAACGACTCTTTTTCCTTTGATATAAACGTGATTCGGGCGGGTTTTATTTAAAACTGCTTCATAATTTTCGTTTTCATCAAGCTCAAAAACGTTGAAATCCGCGTCTTTGTCTGTTTCAAGGGAACCTATGATGTTATTTAATCTTAAAATTTTGCTCGGGATGATTGTTAAATATTTAATGGCTTCAAGTGCGCTCAATTGGCCCTTGTTTACGTATCTTAATTCATTTAAGAGCGATAAATCCTCATTAAATGCCATCGAATTAACCCCAAAGCCGAAACGATTGGGAAAATATTGCATCACAACATCCAAATCGAGTTTTTTGCCGTGAAGATTATCCGAAATCCTCGGGCAATAGGCTAAAGAGACCTTGTTTTCGCAGAGCTTTTCAAGCTCCGCTATAGTTAAATAATTACCATAGGAAATAATCAACTGTTTTGATAAAACATCGAGCTTTTCTAAGTATTGCGTCGGATTGAGCCCGATTTCAAGCGGCTCGAATTTTTTGTTGTTTGTAAATTCATTTAATAAATCAACATCCGAAAAGCCGTGCATGAGCCAATCAAGCTCCTCTTTAGATTCTGCCAGACGAATCGTCATTAAAATATTATTTTTCTTACAATATTTAACCAAAATCTTAAATAATCTTTTATGCACGCAGCATACACTGTGCGGAGCGACGCCAATAAAGGTGTTGTCTGATTTTTGCATTTTTAATTTGTCGATTTTTTTCTTAATCGAGCGAAATTCGTCTTTGCTTGTTTCGACGCTGTCGGAAAAAAGTTCAAAGAAAAGATAGGTCTTAAGAGGCGTTTGATTTAACAGTTCAAAATATTTGCTCTCTTTTGACAATTGCACAACAGCCGTTGTGCCATTCAGGAGGCTCAGTTCGATTCCTTTTTTAAACGAAGCGATTTTTTCGTCTCTTGTGAGGCAAAAATATTGCGACAGAAGGTTTGACAATTTATATATAAAAGATTTTTTTGAAATACCCGCTAAAAAATAGTGTTTTTTTATGTTTGTGTAGATTTTTTTCAGTCTTACCTTTAGCCCAATGGGTTTATGGGGTTTTAATTCGCTATATTGCAAGTGATTGTGGAGATTTACAAACCCGGGCGTAATAAGCGCATTTTGAAAATCTTTTATTTGGGTGTAATCGCCCTCAACAATTTCATTTTGGGGGATTATTTTTTGAACTTTCCCTTCATCTACAATCAAAGCGCAATTTTCATATAAATTGCCATCCGATGGTATAATCCATTTTGCCTTATACGCTTTTGCCATTTTGCCCTTTTAAATTCTTGAAAAATTTTTTTAGATAAAAACGAATAATTATAAGAGAAATTATAACAATAATTATAATATAATTCAATCTTAATCTTTTTTATCTTTTAAAAAGGCTAAAATACTATTTTATTTCTTTATATAGCGTTGAATATTGCATATAGAAGTCTTCGGGGTTATCTTTTGCGGCTTTAATTAATCCTTCGATTTCAACGAATTTTTGTGCCATGACAGGGTCAAATTGTTTGCCCGCGCAGCTTTGAATTTCGGCTATTGCAATATCATGATCGAGCGCTTTTCGATATGAGCGGGTGGATGTCATTGCGTCATACGTGTCTGCTATGGCGATTATTCTTGCGGCATAGGGTATATCTTCGCCCGCTAATTTATCCGGGTATCCTTTTCCATCCCATCTTTCATGGTGATGTTTTACTCCTGGGACAACTTCATGGAGCTTTTTGATGCTTGCTATAAGTTTTTCCGAATTAACCGGGTGAGATTTCATAATCATAAACTCATCATCGGTTAATTTTCCGGCTTTACATAAAATCGATTGCGGAATTGCAATTTTACCTATGTCATGCAATAACCCCGCCGTTTCAATCATTTCCAATTGATGCGAGGGAGCATTTAATTCTTTTGCAAGAATAATTGAATATAGCGTCACTCGCATAGAATGCCCGTGGGTGTAAGGGTCTTTAGCATCGAGTGCTGAAGCGATTGATTTAATCGTTTTATAAAAAAGTTCTTTTAAATCTTTTAAGATTAAGGATTTTGAACTGGCTAAATCAAATTTATCTAAGCCGCTTTTGACTGCTTCTTGAAGTTCTTCGGGGTTAAACGGTTTTAAAATATATTGAAACAAGGAACATTTATTTACGGCATCAGTTATAATTTCAATATCAGAAAAGCCGGTAAGAAGGATTTTTATTACGTCAGGCGCTATTATATTTGCTTCTTCCAGAAATTTCGTCCCTTCCATAATAGGCATTTTATGGTCTGAAACAATTAAAGAAATCTCATTTATATTGTCTTTTAAAGTTTCCAAGCCTTCTAAACCGTTTGAAGCGGTTAAAATCTTGTATTTTCCTCTAAAAGTTCTTTTTAAAAGCTGCAGATTATTTATCTCATCATCCACAATTAAAATTGTGTGTTCATTCCTTATATTTGTAGCGCTTATTAAATCTCCGACACTATCTAAAAACGGGTCATTTTTAACGTTTAGCACAGTACTATCCTCTTGTGTTTCAAATTAGCTTACGACATTAAATTAAAAAACTTTAATCAAATGTTACATTTTCTTAATATTATAAACTACTCTTGAACTTGTGACAATACTTGCAAATAAAAGTGCCAGCGCTAACCCTATCCAAAAGCCCTCAAGGACTATGTTTAAGCGATATGCAAAAAATAATCCGACAGGAATTGCAATAATTAAATATGCTCCAAACATAGTATACATTATGATTTTTGTATCCTTCAAGCCCTTTAAAATCCCCACACATGCGCCTTGAAGCCCGTCAAAGAACAAAAACGCCATTGCAATTTTAAGGATTTTTTGAGATAAATTAATGACCTCGGGGTCGGATGAAAATATTGAAATAATATTTTTTGAAAATAGCCCAAGGATTACAAAAGTCGTTAAACAGATGAAAAACGTTATAAAAACGTTTGCTATAGAATATTTAATTATGTTTTGTTTATCTTTTGCGCCGTTATAAAACCCTACTTTGATACTTGTGGCGTTTGACGTCGAAAGAACAATCATAAACGTAAAATTAGCGATACAAAGGATGATATTGTGGACTGCAGCGTAAAGAGCGCTGAATTGCCCGATTAAAATCGCCGTTAAATTAAACCCTAAAAATTCAAAAAATATCGCAACACTAATGGGAAAACCGGTTTTAATTAAATCTTTTATATATTTTTTTGAAATTCTAAATGATGTTTTTAAAATGGGAAGGCAATAAATAAACATAAAAGCGCTCGCTAATGTCTTTGAAATTAATGTTGCAAGCGATAAACCCACAACACCAAGCGCGGGGATTTCAAAATAATTAAAATCAAACCCAAAAGTCAGCGCGATATTTAAAAATAAATTTAAAATAACCATAAAAAGCATTAAGACATTTGCAAATACGACTTTTTCATAGGCTTGCAAAAATTCTTTTATCGCAACAAAAATTGCCGTGGGAAATATTGTCCAAGAACAAATATCGATATATTGTTTAACCGATTCCACCATTGACGCTTCAAGCCCAAAAACATCGACATTAGCTAAAATCAGCCTCAAAATTAAAAAGAAAGGAATTGATATTAAAAGAGAAAAAATTAATGTCAGTTTAAAATACCTTTTTGCAGGGTGCTTTTTTCCTCTCATGTTAGCTATAACGGGGCTTACGCTTAAAATAAACCCTATTGCGCCAATGGTAACGGTCATTACAATGGCGCTGGCAACGCTTATTGCACCCAAGGCAAGCGTTGAATATCTCCCCGCGACTGCGCAATCGGCGAAGCTCACAAGAATTTGAGAGACATTTCCCCCTAAAATCGGCAATGAGAGTTTAATTAGATTTAATATAATCTTTTTATATTCTTTTATTTTTTCCATTTTTGTTTTTGTTTTTTTGTTGTAATTAAATTGCTTTATTCGGATTTAGTATATTTTTTGGGTCCAATAATTTTTTAATTTCTTTCATAAGCTTGTGCGAATTATCTTGAAGTGCCATATCAAGGTATTTTCTTTTTAAATTACCGATTCCATGTTCGCCCGATAAAGTCCCATCCAGGCTTATGGCATAAGAAAAAAGCTCATCTTTTAATTTTTCAAAATTATTTTTTTCAGTCTCGTTTGATAAATCAAGAGCAAAATTAGGGTGAATGTTACCGTCCCCGATATGGCCCATAATTGCTGTCATTATATTATATTTTTTTGATAAATGTTCGATTTTTTTAATTAAATCAAAGATTTTATTTCTCGCAACAACTATGTCTTCTGTTACAACGTTTGGTTTTAATTGCGCCAAAGCTCCAAAAGCGCTTCTTCTTGCTCTATATATATTTTCGTTTTCTTCTTCGTTTTTTGTTTGATAAAAATCGCTTTCCGCGATATTTTGTTTAATTAAAACATCTCTTAAAATCTTTTGTTCAAATTCGACACATTGGCTAAACCCGTCTTGTTCAATTAAAAGCATCGCTTTTTTGTCAAGCTTAAAATCGCAAGGATTAAATTTTTCAATTGTTTTTATTGTTATATCATCGATTAAATCAATTGATGCGGGGTTAAGCCCCGAAGATATTATTGCATCAGTGCATTTTGAAGCGTCATATAAATTATCAAAATAGCACAATGTGAGCATTCTTGTCTTTGGTTTTGGGATTAATTTTAATGTTGCCTTTGTAATTAGCCCCAGTGTCCCTTCTGAACCCACAAAAAGGCTTGTTAGGTTATATCCCGTTACATTTTTTGCAAGATTTTTTGATGTTTCAATTATTTCGCCGTTTGCTAAAACGACTTCAAGATTAATTACATAGTCTTTTGTGTTTGAATATTTAAAAGTCCTTGCCCCACCCGAGCAAAGAGCAATTGCTCCACCCAGGGTCGATACGGCTAAATTAGAAGGATCGGGCGGGAAAAAGAGATTTAATTTATCTAATTTGTCGTTTAAATCTTTTATAATTACATTTGGTTCAACTATCGCAATTAAATTTTCTTTATCAATTGAGATAATTTTGTTCATCTTTGAAAAATGCATAACAATAGAATTTTTGCTCGCTCTTGTTGCACCGCAATGGTTTGTGCCCTGGGCTCTTGGGATTATTGCGATATTATAGTCATTACATAATTTTGCAATTTTTGATACTTCAAATTTATTTTTCGGAAAAACAACAGCCAAAGGCAATGTAACGACATCAGGATTTTGAGACGTGTCAAAAGCATAGACATACAGGTCTTCTTTTTTATCGAGAAAATCGCTTGTAATTTTTTTTAGTTCATTTAAAAATTTTTTAAAATCCATAGAAAATATTTTATTATAAAAATTTATTTCATAAAATTATCTTTTTTATTAAGAATTATTACAAAAATCGATGAATATTGTTATAGCCGTGCAAAATGAGGAATTAAAAAAATAGACAAAGAACAACTTCAATTGTTGTGCAAAAAATAAATATTAAGTAATTTAAAAAAGCAAAGGTGGTAAAAATGGGATTGTCAGCAAGTCAAGGCAGGATGCTTTTATTAACGGCAAGGCAAAGCGACCTTGAGTATCGGGCTCAAAATATTTCTCAAAAAAGACTAAACATAACTCAAAAGCTGGAAGAAGTCAGCATGGATTATGAAAATGCCACTTCTAACAGACAAATGAAGATTAGTTTATTTTTGTCAGGCGAAGGTTCGGACGGCGAAAACGTTCAAAGAACCTCAAATTTGACTTATGCGGCATTAGTCAGCGGCACATTGGCACAATTTGATTCGTCTCAAAGCGGCATTGTTTCTTATAGCAGAACCGCAGACCAACAATACGCAAGCAACAGCGCATATCGTTTGGTTGATTGTGACGGGGCGATTGTCGTATCGGACAAAAGCGAAATACCTTCAACTTTGGCAGTAACCACTTCAAATGAATCAACAGAAGCAAAATATAACGATAAAACAATAACAAACCTTTATCAAACAGGTTCAAAAACAATCAATGACGACGGAAGCGAAACATTTTCCAAATCAAAATACTATGCTTTTGCTCAGGAAGGTACACCTTTGGCGGAAGCTCTCGACAAAAACAAAGACGGAAACGACGAATGTAACGTCAAGATTGATATGGAAAACGGCCTAATTTCCGTAACCGACACGGAAACAGGCGAAACAAAATATTATATCTTGGAATCGGGCCTTGAAGCGGATGAAGAAATGCAAGGAAAATTCCAAGGCACCCAAGAAGCAACATTAGTCGGCACAAAAGATAAAATTCCAAAGACTGAAACAACTTCAATGAATGGCGATAATGTCACTCTTGAAGGAAGCGACGGCAAATACAGTTTGACTCAAAATGGCGTTGTGGTTCAAAGATATGTTGTCGATGAAACATTAAAATACGGTTCAACCGACGCAAGCGGCAACACCGACGGGCCAAATTATCTTCAAGATTGCCTCAGAAACGGAAAATATTTAATTGAAAAAGCTCAAAAATCAAGCGATGACGGCGAAATAAAATGGCGCGGTCAATCTTGGGATACTTTATCAAACGTCCAAGACAGCTACTACACTGATGATGATGACAGAGCAAAAGCTAAGTATGACCGTTTACAAAATCAACTCCAAGCACAAGATAAAAAATTAGAACTTGAATTAAATAATATCGAAGCTCAAAGAAGCGCTGTTTCGACTGAAAAAGAATCAGTCGAAAAAGTAATAAATGAAAATATCGAAGGTTCATTTAACACTTTTGCGTAAAAAAACGATATTTTAAATTCTGAAATATTAAAATAGTTTTACCCATATTCCGCTTAATTAAATTACTTAAATGCAGGTGGTATTGCCTGCATTTTTTTTGTTTTCACCCTATCTTTCATTTAAAGACGTCCGCATTTTAATTTGTGTGGCGGTGGATATGTATGTGGGATGTGTGGGTAATGAGTATCAGGGGGAAGAAGGGAAGAATAGTTGTGATGTTTGTGATGGTGGGAAATATATAACGAAGAGTAATGAGATAGGGAA
>CANQLJ010000069.1 GCA_947624685.1 Candidatus Gastranaerophilales bacterium
CTTGCCTCAGGCGCCACATTGGGCGGCCGCGGCGGAATGATTACAAAATTAACCGCAGCAAAAGTTGTTACCGCAAGCGGATTATATGCAAAAATCGTAAACGGCAAAACCCCGGGCATTATTAGAAAAATTTTTGATGATGAAACGGGAACGGTGTTTTTGCCCAACAACAACCTCTCTCATAAAAAGCGCTGGATAGCTTATGCAACAAACATTATGGGAAAAATTACCGTAAACGATGGGGCAAAAGAAGCAATTATCAAAAATCAAAAAAGCTTATTGTCGGTAGGTATTGAAAAAGTTGAAGGAAAATTTAAAAGAGGCGAAATCGTTTCGATTTTGGATAATCAAAATAACGAAATCGCCAGGGGCATTTCAAGCTATGATTCAGTTGATGTTGAAAAAATCAAAGGTCAGCATAGCGACAAGATTGATGAAATTTTAGGCTATAAATTTGATGATGATGTTGTAATAAAAGATAATTTAGTATTGGTTTAGGTTAGGAAAGCAAATGGTTGAAAATACTGAAAATACTGAAAATATTGAAAATATTGAAAATATTGAAATAGTAGAAATCGCCAAAAAGGCAAAAGACGCTTTTTTAAAGACGATGAATCTTGATAACGAATCTAAAAATCTTGTTTTGGATTTAATTGCAAAAGAGATTGATAAAAAAAGAGCCGAGATTTTTTTGAATAACGAAAAAGACCTAAACTATGCAAAAACCCTTCTTGAAGAAGGAAAAATCAACAAAGCGACATACGATAGATTAAAAATAAATGATAATAAAATTAATGATTTAATCAAAGGCTTAAATGACCTGATTAAAATTGATGACCCCGTTAATAAAACCGTCTGGAAAAAAGAGCTTGATGAAGATTTAATTTTAACAAAAGTCACCGTACCAATTGGCGTAATCGGCGTGATTTTTGAAGCCCGCCCCGATTGTTTTATTCAAATTGCGTCACTATTAATTAAATCAGGAAATTGCGGAATTTTAAAAGGCGGAAGTGAAGCAAATAACACAAACACCCTTTTTTCAAAAATTGTTCAAGATGCGATTATTAAATCAAACGTTATGCCAAAAGATGCAATAAACCTTGTTTATTCAAGAGACGACATTAAAAAAATGCTCGAACTTGATGAATATATAAGCCTCATAATCCCAAGAGGCTCAAATAATCTTGTAAAATATATTAAACAAAATACAAAAATTCCTGTCTTAGGCCATGCTTCAGGCATTTGCCATATTTTTGTCGATAAGGATACGGATTTTGATAATGCTCTAAAAATCATAACAGACGCTAAAACCCAATACCCAAGCGCTTGCAATTCGGTTGAAACTCTGCTTATTCATAAAGATTTCAGCTATATCGAACAATTAAAACAAGGTTTAAAAGAAAAAAATATCAAAATAATTGAAAACCCCGATAATTTTTCTTTTGAATACGGCGACACCGTGTTATCTTTAAAAATCGTTGATAATATTGATTGCGCGATAGAACACATAAACAAATTCGGCTCGGGCCATACCGATTCGATTTTGAGCAAAAATAAAGAAAATATAGATAAATTTTTAAATTTAGTTGATTCTTCTTGCGTTTTTGCAAATTGTTCAACAAGATTTTCCGACGGTTTTCGTTTTGGCTTTGGCGCAGAAGTCGGAATTTCAACCAACAAAACCCATGCCAGAGGCCCTGTAGGGCTTGAAGGGCTCACTATATACAAATATAAATTAATCGGAAAAAATAATATTGTTGATGATTATGCTAAAGGAATCAAAAAATTTAACCACAGGTTTATTTAGCGCCCGAAGCCCTATTAATATTACTTTTTAAACTTATTTTCAAGGGCGATTTTAACTTCTTTTTTAATTAGTTCGTGGATGTCTTCTTTCTTTTGGGTCCCATCGATTTCGATAAAATTATATTCTTTTTTCAATTTTTTATACTCTTCAAGGCATCTTTTTTGATAAATTTCAAAACTTTTATAGATGTCATTGGATATTCCGATGTCTCTACCCGATTCAAAGTAATCCAGTGCGCCATTTTTGGCAATCAATCTTTTAATTAAAATATTTGGTGTCACATTTAAATAAAAAACCAAATCGGGTTTTGGAGCGAAGCTATAGAGGTTTTTGACCCAATTAATGTCATGGCCTCGAACGGAATCTCGAACATAGGCTGTATAGATATATCTATCCATCAAAACGACAAAACCGGCTTTAAGGGCGGGTATAATCTCATTTTCGAGCCTGTCTGTGTAATCTGCGGCATAAAGAAGGGAAAAAGTTGTCGTATTTAACATATTTCTTTCTTTTGCTTCGTTGATGATTCCTGAAATGAGTCTTGAAGTTTTCCATTGCGAAACAACACAGCCATAGCCTTCGTTTTTAATATATTGCGACAAAAGATTAACGTGAGTTGATTTACCCGAGCCGTCCGTCCCTTCAATAACTATCAATAAGCCGTTATAACCGTGGTTTTTGTTCATCCTTAGCCCTTTTTAATTCACCTTTTTGATGTTTCGTTTTTATTATACCATAAAGCAATCGCTAAACCGATAAGCGAAGCGGAGCCGATTAGTGAAATTTTGCTTATCAAATATGATTTGTAATTAAATTTTTTTAAAAACCCTAAGTTTCTTTTTGAATAGCTTAGGATGGATTTTTTAATTGCATCTAAAAAATTATTTTTATTATAAAGCTCCGTTTGTTCAACTATTTGTACGTTTTTACTAAAGAGCTCTTCGCATTTTTTCATAAATTCATATAACTCAAGGTCTTTTTCGTTGATATTTTTTATGTCTTTCGGTTTGATAAAAAGAATTTTTATGGGCAGATTATCTATTTCTTTTTTTATTTTTTTAACATAATCTAAATCAATGTCGCTTGCTTTATAAGGGACATTTTTTATGGGGTAAGAGACGTAGTTAAATATATTTAACATTTCTTTATCGTTTCTTGCGTTTCCCGCGACGAGCAAAAAATCATTGTTTTTTTGTGCTTCTTTGAGTGCTAAAATCGTGTCAAAAGATTTATCAAGGCTTTTGGAATTTATTTTTGGCGTTAATTTAATTGCGCCATCTTCGTCAATTTTAATTGATATATCCATTTTATCCGCTAATCTTTTTTGAAGTTCTTCAAAAAAGCGCACCAGAGCAAATTTATTTTCGGTTTCAATCGAGAGGTGAAATGTGTCTTTTGAATCAATATTATATTTTGAATTTATATCCAAAGATATTTCTTTTATCGTTTGATTAATTATATCACTATCCCAATCAGATAATTTTTTAATTTGGGAAATTTTAGCTTTGCTCGGATTTGGATTAATTGTCCCATCCGGGTTAAAATAAAAAGTGTCGCCGCCTTTTGAATTGGTAAGGGAATTAATTTTTGGTAAAACCACTCCTTCTTTTAATATCTTATCGTATGTTTGTTTAAAGCCGTCGTGGCGGTCGTTTGGGTTGAGCCTTCTTCCGGTTGTGATATTTATTTCAAATTTGTTTTTTGTTTTGTCGATAAAGTCTTGAAAATCTTTGAAATATTTGTTAAACCCGATAATACTTTTTTGTTTTTCGGCTTTTTCTCCTATATAGATGTCTTTAAGGCTTTGAGGCAGGAATGTCCCATCAAAGTCGCTATATAATATCGCTTTGCCGCTTCTAAAATTTATCGGATTGTTTTTTGGGTTTATTTGATTTATTTTCATAATTTTTTTAAAAACTAAAAAAGGCAATAATAACGTTTGTTTTTTATATATCTAAAATCTCTTGTACTTTTTGTCTGATTAAATTTTGTTTATAGTGAATTTCTTGCGTTGCGTCAATTTCGATTAATCCGAATTCATCTATCATTTCTCTATATTGTTCGACGATTCTGTTTTGAAACATGACGTAACTTTTATAAGGATTGTTGGATAATTTCATATCCATGCCGGCCTCATAAAACTTTGGCTGGCGATTGGCGCATATTCTATCAAGGCTTTCTTTTGGTGAAATTTCAAAATAAAAAGTAATGTCGGGTTTAATAGCAAAATCATACATATTTCTAACCCATTTTGGATCAACCTCTCTTGCAACGTCTCGAGCAAATGCCGTATAGACGTATCTGTCCGCAAGCACTACAAACCCTGCTTTGAGTGCGGGTTTAATTGTGCGCTCAAGTCTATCTGCGAAATCAACGGCATGTAAAAGAGAAAAAGTTCTTCCCGATAAGAGATTTTTCTTTTTTGCTTTTTTTGTAGTGTTTGAAATGAGCTCGGATGAGTTCCACTGCGTTAAAATGACATCAATATCTTTTGATTTCAACCAATCATATAAAAGCTCTATCTGGGTCGATTTGCCGGAGCCGTCGATTCCTTCCATACAAATTAGCTTACCGGGGTAGCTATGCTTTTTTGAAAATTTTAACATTTCTTACCTTGTTTTTTTATTTGCTCGTAATATATTAATAATAGATTATATTGTTTTAATTGTAAATCGATAAAAAACTAAAAACGGGGGGTAAAATGAATTTATTTGGTTTGGCAAAAAAATCTTTCTTGACGGTGTTATCAAACCCCTCTGTAACGCTATTTTTCGTGTTGTTTTTGATATTATCCAATTTCATAGCTTCTTATGCATTTTTGTCCAAAAAAATTCTTATTGTGACCTTAATTTCAATTTGTACGATTCTTTTGACACTGTCATTTATGTCGGGCTGGTTTCAAGTCGTTAAGGACATAAGTTTAGATGAAGAAAAAAAAGAAAAAAACTATTTTCCGATATTTCTTGAAGGCATCGGCAAAAATATTATCCCGATTGCAATCGGAAGCGTTATATATATAACGTTATTTTCTTTGGTGATGTTTTTGACGGCAAAAATTGCTTCGCATTTTTTTGGTAATTTGGATTTTTTGATTAAAGATATTGTTGCAATTTCTCAAAATAACGATGCGGCTATCGAATATTTTAAAAACCTGCCCGTAGATAAACAATATACTCTCTACGCTTGGCAATTAAGCTTCATGCTTGTGGGAGCGATATTCAGCTTTGTGACATTTTTCTTTTTCCCTTCAATTGTTTTTGAAAAAAAAGGAAATATTTTTCAAAAGCCCTTTTTTGCGCTTTTTAGTCAATTAAAAGTTTTGTTTAAAAATTTCTTTTCTTCCCTGGGGTTGTTTTTTGGAATCTATCTTATTTATATGATTTTAGGAATTTTAAAAACGACGACGATATTTACAACAAGCCCTGTTTTACCTCTGTTATTTTTATTCATTTACATATATTTTATTTGTTTTGTTGTCATGGTAGTATTTAACTATTATGGGAAAAAATATAATAGTCCTAACGGGCCCGACTGCGTCAAACAAGAGCAGCTTAGC
Source organism: Candidatus Gastranaerophilales bacterium (assembly GCA_947624685.1). Taxonomy (GTDB): domain Bacteria; phylum Cyanobacteriota; class Vampirovibrionia; order Gastranaerophilales; family Gastranaerophilaceae; genus RUG14156. The sequence goes on from CANQLJ010000069.1 coordinate 5,364, forward strand.
GATACAATTAGCCAAGATAATTAATGCTCAAATTATCTGCGCCGATTCAAGAAGCGTTTATAAATATTTTGATATAGTGAGCGCTAAAGCGTCAATAGATGAACAAAAGCAAGTCCCGCATCATCTGATTGATATAATTGAAGCAAATGAGGATTTTAGTGCGGGGGATTTTGTTAAACTCGCTGCGCAAAAAATTGATGAAATTTTTTCATTAAATAAAAATGTAATTATTGCAGGGGGTAGCTGGTTTTATATAAAAAGCTTATTGGATAAAGATAAATTACCCCCAATACCGATTAATAAAGAACTTAGAGAAAATTTAAAAAACATTGATAATATTAAACTATGGGAGAAGTTAAATTTGCTTGACCCAAAAAGAGCAAACCTCATCCACCCGAACAACAAAGATAAGATAATTCGCTCAATTGAGATGTGCGAATTTTTAAAAGCGCCCATAAGTTCATATAAAAGACAAAAGAATGATGAATTAAATTCAATATGGTTTAGATGCGATTTCCCCAGAGACATCTTATATGAAAGAATAAATAAAAGAGTGGATAAGATGATGGATATGGGGTTATATGAGGAATGGAAAGAAAACAACGAAAGATACCCGAATTGCTCCATTATGAAAAACACTATAGGATATAGCGAATTTTATGAAAATGATGATATAGATTCAGCAATTGACAAAATTAAGCAGCACACAAGAAATTTTGCCAAAAGACAGATGACATATTTTAAAAGTAACGATGAGATTAATTTGATTGATGATATTGATGATATTTTAAAGGTTTTAAAAATATGAAAAAAACTTTGTTCTTTTTAATTATATTTTGTTTTTTATGTTTAAAAGGTTTTTGTAATGACGAGATAAACACAATTGAACCAATTAAAACAACGATAAAATATAATGAAGCCACGGCAAGATTAGAAGCGTTTAAAGATATTGAAAGAAAAGTTGACAAAGATTTTTTAAAACAATTTTATAAAGATAAAAACAGATACGAAAACTTAGAAGCAATTAAAAACAATATCTCGCAAATAAAAGACAGATACCTTTGCCCATTTTATCTTAAAGATAATTTAATTTCATACAGCATAATTTATGAAGAATATGAAGATTATGTTTTTTATTATGATATTTTAGGAAGATTAGTCAAATTCGATAAAGTCCAACACCAAGACACTTATCCAAGGAAAGTTTTGGGATATTCAAGATACGGGAATTTAATAAGCGTTGCTTTTGAAGTTGATGAAAATGAACATTTTGTCTATGATGAAAACGGTAAATTGAGCGCACATTGGATAGGAAGCGAAGTTTACAATAACAAAAATAAAATTCCAAAATTTCTTCAGCTCAAAAGAGGAATCAAAACGGATAATGAAGAATAATTTTTATAGCCAAAAAGATAATAACAACAAAATTAATCTTGTTGGATGATTATTTATAAAAATAAGTATTATATACTTCATTTATGTTTAAAACGACAATATTAGAAATATGGAATAATCTTCACCCCATAGCTCATTTTTGGATAATAATAAGCTCCGTTGGCATATTGTCCTTATATGGGTTGATGTATTGTTTATAATATAAGATTAATTATAGCTTATAAAGTTTGGCTTAATTTATAACCTTATAAAGGCCTTAATAAAGGTTTTATTGGAGCCCTATAACAGCCTTATAACAGCTTATAGCAGCCAACCC
>CANQLJ010000070.1 GCA_947624685.1 Candidatus Gastranaerophilales bacterium
CTGATTGGAAAAATTCGCTTGAAAAGTATTTGTCGGCAAAAAAATAGCCTAAAAATACTCCCCATGCTCTTTTTATATGGTAAAATAATATAACCACAAGACTTATTGCAAAGGAGTGTTATATTATGCATGGGATTATTTTAGCAGGGGGTTCGGGTTCAAGGTTATGGCCTTTATCAAGAGAGCTTTATCCAAAGCAATTATTAAAGCTCAATTCCGATAAAAGCTTGTTGGAGCGAACCTATGAGCGATTATTAAAAATCTTGGACAGCGATAATATCCTTGCAATCACAAACGCAAAGCACTTTAATGACGTTAAAATGCAGCTTGGCGAATATAAAAACACAATTGTTCTGGCTGAACCTGCCGCAAAAAACACAGCTCCCGCAATAAGTGTCGCCGTTAAATATCTTTTGGATTTTAATAAAGACGATATAATTTTAGTTGCGCCTTCAGATCATCTAATTGATGATATTGAAGCTTTCAAAGAAACCATTAACAACGCTTCCAACCTGGCAAAACAAGGTTACATCGTGACTTTAGGTGCAAAACCAACCGAAGCCGGAATCGGGTATGGTTATATTAAAACATCAAAACCTCTTGAGGGTGGATTTAAAGTTGATAGTTTTAAAGAAAAGCCCGATTTAAAAACGGCGCAAAAATATTTTGAAGACGGAAATTATTATTGGAATTGTGGGATTTTTATTTTTAAAGCTTCCGTATTTATGGAAACATTGAAAAAAACTTCAAGAGAAATATACGATATTACTCAAAAATTCGATTTCACAAAGCAAGATGACATTGATTATATGACGTTTGAAAAATATCCTTCAATTTCGATTGATTATGCCATGATGGAGCGGGCAAACAACATCGCCATGGTTAAAATGGAAGCAAAATGGAACGATTTAGGCTCTTGGGAAGCGGTTTATGATATTAATAAAAAAGATGAAAACGGAAACGTTAAAATAGGTAACATCGTTGAAAAAAATTGTCATAATTCGATGCTTTATTCTTCAACTCGCGTCTTGGCGGGTGTCGGATTAAAAGATGTGATTGTCGTTGAAACACCGGATGCTGTCCTGGCTTGCGACAAAAATGACGCACAAAGCGTAAAACAAGTATTTGAGAAATTAAAAGAAAATAAAGACGATTCTCATAAAATCCACACGACCGTCTATCGCCCCTGGGGATATTATACGATATTAAACCAAGGCGAAGGGTATTTAACAAAAATGATTTGCGTTTCAAGAAAAGGCCAGCTGAGCTTGCAATCTCATAACTATCGAAGCGAACATTGGGTCGTATTGTCAGGAATCGCCCGGGTCACTTTGGATGATAAAATATATATGTTAAAAGCGGGTTCATCAATCGATATACCAGTTAAAGCAATCCATTCGCTGGCTAATCCTTATGATAATGAACTTAAAATCATCGAAGTTCAAAAAGGTGATAAATTGATTGAAGAAGATATAATCAGATACAAAGACATCTACGGTAGAGCGGATAGGTAAAATAAGCAAAAAATAAGCTCTATTTTTGAAGCGCTTGTAGCAAACTTTTGAGCTTTTCGATGCAGTCTTTTGTGGGTTTAAATTTGCACACTGTTTCATCAATGCAGCAGCCGCAACAGATTGCTTTTTGTTCGTTTCCGATTACTATTGTTTTGGCGCTTTCTATAATTTCTTTTGGTAATTTTGCCAATATCGCAGTGTTGATTGCCATACTTGAATCAACAACGCCTCTTTTGATTTTTCTGTCGTTTATTATAAGTTTGCTTATGTCTGCTTCGCCGATTACATAATTGAACGCTCTTTTAGGGTATTTTTCTTCAAGCTTGGTTAGCTCAAGATTATGTGTTGCAATGAGAATTTTTGAGTTGAAATGATTTAAAATATATTCGCAAAATGCTCTTGCAATTGCTCCGCCTTCTTTTTCGCTTGTGCTTTTGGCGGGTTCATCCAATAAAACAAGGGATTTGTTGGTCAGATTATCAATAATGAATTTTAAATCGTTCATTTCGACCATAAAACTCGAATTGTTGTTTATAATATCATCTGTTGAACCTTGGCGGATGAAGATTTTATCAATTATAGAGATATTCGCTTCTTTGGCGGGGATAAATGAACCTATTTGCGACAAAAGACAAATTATCGCGTTTTGTTTTAGATAAGTTGATTTTCCGCTCATATTGGCGCCTGTCAATATAATCATTGAACCGTTTTTAATTTCGGCGTCATTTTTTGTAATTTCATTATTTAATTTTATCAAGCTCGGGTGGAAACCGTCTTTTATCTCAATTGATTCTTCATTGAAGCTTGGCCTTGTAAGGTTGTTATTTATGGCGCATCTTGCAAATGATACAAGCACATCAATTCTTGCAATATCTTTTGCAATGTCTCTGATGATTTCGACAAATTTTATTGCTTGAGAGCGAATGTTGCAATATAGTTCATATTCGAGCTCATTAATTTGAAATTTTAAATTAAATATTTCTTGCTCATATTCTCTTAATGTTTCATCGCCATACCTTGTGCAGCTGATTAGCGTTTGCTTTTTGGGGTATGATGAGGGCATTTTGGAAGTTTTTGAAGAAGGGACTTCGATATAATAGCCCAAAGTCGGCGAAGATGTGATTTTTAATTTATTTATGTCATATTCTTTTTGGAGTTTTGCTTCAAGTTTTTTTACCTTCACAAGCTCATCATCGAGCCTTTGTTTAAGATAATCGAGATTTGAATTATAATTTTCATTAATCAAACCGCCAGATTTAAGCTCGTTTGGAGCATCTTTTTTGAGCGCTTTTTTGATATTCAAAGCAAGATTTAAGACTTTTCTTGATTTTTTTTCATCAAGCTTCAAAAGGATATTTTTTGCTGTTTTACACATTTTTTCCAATTCAATCAACTCATCGGCGTTGAGCGCGATATTATATAAGTCTTTAGGAAAAATCGTCGAATTGGATAAACGCGCGCAGATTCTTGATAAATCGCAAAAATTGTCCAAAAGACATTCGACATTGTTTAACAAAGTCTCATTTTTTATAAGTTCATCAACCGCTTTTTGCCGTTGTTCGATTTTTTCAATATCCAAAAGCGGCTCGGAGATATATTTTTTTAATAAACGAATACCCATCGGGGTTTTTGTGTAGTTTAAAAACCACAACAAGCTTCCTTTTTTCTTTAAATATCTTCTTGTTCTAGTGAGTTCGAGATTTCTTCTTGTGATATTATCCATCGACATATAAGATGCGATGCTGTAATGGATTATCTCATCAAGCTTTGGAGTGTAGCTTTTTTGTGTTTCCTTGCAGTATTTTAAAATAGCATTTTGGGCTAAATTTTCTTCAAAAAAATCATCATCCAAAAACGTCAAATTGTATTTTGTTAATTTTTCTCTAAAGGAATTTTCCTGCGAAAGCGGGATTAATATTTCATTTGGCTCTATTTTTCCGATTTCGATTAATATTTCTTCGAGTGTCCCCGTTGTTTTATAGAATTGACCCGTGGAAACATCGGCATACGAAAGGCTGCATTTTTTGGGGTTTTCGCAATATATTGCCAAAATGAAGTTATTTTCGCTGCTATCGAGGAGTTCCTGTTCAACGATTGTGCCTTTTGTATAGACTCTTGTGACTTTTCTGAATGCTTGGCCTTTTTCGTCTTTATATTGCGGGCAAATGCAGACTTTTATGTTTTCGCTTAACAATTGCTTAACATAAATTTCTGCCGAATCTTTTGGGATTCCGGCTTGGGGAACTTTTCCGACTTCGCTGAAATTTCTGAAACCCAAGGTTGCGCCTGTGATTTCGGCAAAAATTCGAGCATCATCAAATAACGTTTCAAAAAAGTCTCCAATTTGAAACAGTACAATAGTGTCGGGATTTTTTTCTTTGATAGAAAAATATTCCTTGAGTATTTTATTTTTATGAAATTTTTTAGGAGGAATTTTCATAAATACGGCAAAGCTTTTGGTACTAATTAATACTTAAGATATTATAACTTTTGTCATATTAATTAGTTCCCCAATTCTATCCTTCTTAAACTAATCTATCCGATAAAAAAGTACGTTTCCAAAAAACGGAAACGTACTTTAATATTTTATTGAATCATATCAGAATCTACCACGCCAAACATTCCTTCAATCTCTTCTAAAATCGCGGAGGGTTTTCTTGCTTGGTGCTTTTGAGAAGCTCTTTTTTGTGCTTCTTTTTCTTTTTCCTCTGAAGCGTTAATTAAATGGTAATAACCTGTTCCTGCAGGAATCAATCTACCGATAATAACGTTTTCTTTAAGACCTCTCAAAAGATCTTTTTTGCCTTCGACGGCAGCTTCTGTTAAGATTCTTGTTGTTTCTTGGAATGACGCAGCCGAGATAAATGATTCGGTATTTAATGAAGCTTTTGTGATACCAAGCAATAACGCTTCATAAGTTGCTTCCTGGCCACCATTTTCTCTTGCGATTGCGTTTTGAGCTTCGATTGTCTTAAGTTCAACCAATTCGCCGGGCAATAGTTTTGTTGTGCCTGAATCAATAACTTTTACTTTTTTAATCATTTGACGAACGATGACCTCGACGTGTTTATCGGAAATTTCAACGCCTTGTGAACGGTATACTCTTTGAACTTCATCTACAAGGTATTGTTGAGCGATATTTGCTCCTTTTAACCTGATAACGTCATGCGGATTCATCGGGCCGGAGGTCAATGCGTCGCCTTTTTTGATTTTTTGTTTGTCGTTTACGATAATTGTTGCTTCAATCGGGTATTTTATTTCAACCCTGCCCGAATCGTCATCTGCTTCAATAAACAAACGAGGGACGTCATCTTCATATTCTATTATTGCTGTACCGTCAAATTCAGCGGCGATTGCGGAATCTTTCGGTTTTCTTGCTTCTAATAGTTCTTCTACACGAGGAAGACCTTGGACAATATCGCCTGTTTTTTGTCTTTCAAAGACTAATGTTGCAAGCAGGTCGCCTCTTAGGATTAATGCGGAATTATCAACCTGCAGTAATGCCCCGGGCGAGATTAGATGCGGACGGCCGATTCTTATTGTGATACTTGAATCATCGGCTTTAACAACGCGCCCTGAGAAGGGAGTTTTTGTTTCTTTTGAAATTTCCTGATCGATTGTGACGTATTGGCCGACTTTAACCGTGGGTTTGGATTTTGTCGTGACTTTTTCTTCATAGTTATCGGAAACCAAAAGAAGTCTTCTAATATCGGTGTCTTTTGAATTAATTGAAGCAACCGAATCATTTACCGCCAAAACTTGCGTTTTTGTAACGGGAGTCTTGGGTTCAATGATTTGGCCGTCTTCAACTAATAATTCCGTTTGAGTTGAAGATAGGCCGCGGGAAGAATCTTCTTGTTCACGACGAACAATCAATGTTTCTAATACTACGATTTTTAAATCACCCTTGTTATCAAGTTCTACCATACCTTTAAGATGTGAAATGTAACCTGACATTGATAATACAAGTGATGTTCTTGTTAAAACCGCACCATCAAGATTTCTTACTCTTGCGCCATCTTTAAATTGAACTTGTGTAATCGGTACTAATTCAATAGCATCATCCGTCGCATTGAATTTGATAGATGCTTCTTTTTGTTGAATATCGAATGTTTGAATAGGTCTGATTAAGATTTGAACGGGTTTTCCGTCTAATGAATCTTCTTCTAAGGTATCATCAGATAATTCTTCATCTAATTCATCAAGTTCCATTAAGTCTGATTCATTTTCAACTATAGTAACGATTGAATCGACTTTTGCTTTGATTTTGCCTGCAATTACCGTTCCTGCTTTAACGACTTCGCCTTCGCCGACTTTTAAGTCGTTAATTGAATCAAGAGTGTGTAATTCGCCGGGGCGAACGACAATTTCATGGATTATGTCGTTAAATTCTTTAATTTCAACAATACCTGCGATGTGGGTGTATATGTCTTTTACGACTTCACATCCCGCTTCAACGTAGGTGCCTGATTCAACGAGTTTTAAAGATGAATCTTTTGAAATTTGATGAATTTCTTCCGGGATGAAGATTAATTGGCCCGGAGTTATTACGACTTGATTTTCGTCAACTTCTAAGCCGTTATAGCGAATTTCGCCCGAGGACTCTACTTTATATGTTTCATCGATTAATTCCGCAATAATCATGCCGTTTTCAACGGTTGTATCTATCGGACATTTAACGATGTATTTTTCGTTTGTTTCGGGAACCGTCCAAATTTGTTCTTTTTTGGTTTGTTCAAATACGGCGTTAGCTGCTTGAATTGAAGCGATAACGATAGTTAATTCTTTACCTTGGACAATTTTTTTGATTTTTTTGCCTTCGAATTTAACTTCTTCGATTTTTAAATTATCGCCGACGCGAACTTCGCCGCCGTGTTCGGAGATTATTAATGTTTCAGCTAATTTTTCGCCTTTTTTGATTTTTTGGCCGTCTTTAACTAAGACCTTAGAACCCGTCGGAAGCGCATAAACGTCACCGCCTAAAATCCAGACGATGCCTTGTTTGTTTGCGATTCTTGAGATGTTGCCTTGTCTGTCTTTTCTTTCATCTGCGACAAAATCTTCAAATACGACTTCGCCGGAGATGTCTGAGGTTATATCTTTTAAGGCTTTTTCGGTTAAACGAGAACCATCCCCTTTGCTTGCGGGTTCAAATTCTGCAATAGCTTGACCTATGGTAACTTTGTCGCCTTTTTTAACCAAAACTTTTGCGCCCATTGGAACGTGGACACGTTCTGATTCTTTGCCGTTTTTAATTTCGACATCGGCTTCTTTTATGGCGATTTGAACGACATCACCATGGTGGGTTCTTTGTTCGCGGGTTTTAACTTCCGTGTTAATTGTACCATCCATTGTAGCTTTTGCTTGACGGGTGACACCTGAACCTTTAAATACACCGCCTGTGTGGAATGTTCTCATTGTCAATTGTGTACCGGGTTCACCGATTGATTGAGCGGCGATGA
>CANQLJ010000071.1 GCA_947624685.1 Candidatus Gastranaerophilales bacterium
ATAACGGAAACGGAAAAGAAGAAATTGTATCGCTTGAAGAACTTGAAAGTTCAACCTTGTTTTCAGACGGTGCACCACGTCGCAACACGACGCATTTTACAAGCCCTTGCCGAATAGCAAGGGCTATGCTTTTTACGTCGGATGCTCCTTTTCGCAAAAAATCTTTGCTACGCAAATCTTTTTTGGGAACCCTGATTATGGTTCAACTTGCGCTCAGAGTGGTACACCACAATATATAGTGTCTATCGTATCCGATGGGCACTTTTTTTCGCCGTTTTTTTCTCAATTTGGCGCCAAAAACGGGTTAAAAAGCAACTTTTGGGGACTCAATATCCTTATAGTACCGAATTCTTTGTGCTTCTTTCAGTTGATATTCTTCCGAGAAATGCGCGTAGACCAACGACGTAATGCTGCTGTCCGGTTGATGTCCCGCCCATACCGAACGAGCTCTCGCGACACCCCACATTCCTGTGCCCGGCTGATAAACGTATGCCGAAGCTCGTGCAGGTGATGACCGGGGCAAAACGCGGCGCAGTCGCGGGACAGCAAGTCGTTGGAGCGAGCGCATAGGGGGCGGCTTATCACGCCTTCTTCTACCGCAAAAGCAAAAATCGCCTTCAAGCCGACAAAAAGTTTCGAAGCCGTTTTTGCCTCGCCTTTTTCAGAATACCGATTCAGGAATCGGACAATATTAAGGGCGCTTATTTCCGACAGCGCTTTTTCTCCGAATTCGGGCAGGAGATGACGCCGAACACGCATGAATCGGTTGCTTCTGTCTCCTTTTTCAATTTTTCATCAGAAGAGAATTCGAAACATCAAAGAATACGTCATTAAAGGCATTGAGTTAAATTATGGCATCGAATAATATAGTTTATACGATTTTCTATTTATTCATATTTGGTAGTCACGCAAACAATTGATAAAGCTGTTTTTATTATCTATGGGTGATGTTGTTGGACGACCTAAATTCGCCCTCGATCCAATAGCACTCTTGACTTCGATAAATGTAATTTCGGTAGCTTCTTGTGCATATTTCAACGCCTGGTCAAGAGTATGCATATCAAACGCACATAAAGTGTGAATGTATCCACATCCTTGAGCGATTTTGATTAAATCGATCTTGTCTGCTACAGTTGGCATTCCACCGACGGTTTCATGTGAACTGTTATTTATCACAACATGAACAATATTCTTAGGGGCATATGCGCCAATCACGGCTAATGCGCCCAAATGCATTAATACAGCGCCATCACCATCAATAATCCATATTTTTTTTTGGGGTTTTTGCATTGCAATTTCAAATGCTATGGAAGATGCATGTCCCATTGACCCTACAGTCAAAAAATCATAGCTATGTCCTTCATTGCGTCTTTCACGAATTTCAAAGAGTTCACGGCTTGCCTTTCCGGTTGTAGAAATAATTGGGCTATCTTTCGCAAATTTTACGATATGCGAAATGATGTCTTCGCGCAACATTGAATAATTGTTTTTATATACAACCTTTTCGCTATATTCGAATGCCCCCTTTTTAATAACAAAAGCTGCTTGTTTTCCCATGGAAAAAAGTTGAAAAAATTTTCGCATTACATCTTTTAAATCTTCCTCTGTCGTCTCTCTGCATAGGACATAATATTCTATGTCCATATCACTAAGCAATTTTAGCGTCACTTCACCCTGATAAATGTGCTGAGGCTCATCATGTATGCCGGGTTCCCCGCGCCATCCTATGACGAATAAGCACGGAATACCGTAAACTTTATTACTTATTAAACTTGCAACCGGATTGATGATATTTCCTTCTCCACTGTTTTGTAAATATACTACGGGTAATTTTCCGGTTGCCAAATGGTAGCCTGCAGCAAGTGCAACCGCATTTCCCTCGTTTGCGGCAATCACATGATGGTGCGGATCAAGGCCATAAAAATCAATAAGATAATCACATAGCGCCCGAAGTTGTGAATCGGGTACTCCAGCATAGAATTGAGAGCCAATTACTTCAATAAAAGTTTCTACTTGCATAAAAAACTCCATTAATTAAATTTCATCTATCAGAGAAATAATTTCTTTTATTGGCATCAAGCGGCTGTCAACTTCTTTGGCTCTATGGTATTTCAAGATATCCTGTGCGGTTTGTACCATAGCGGGGAAAGCGCTTCGGGTTAATTGATTGGCATAGATAACTAAATTAATGCCATGCGCCGCAAGCTCTTTTTCTGTTACTGAGTTATATGATGTAGGGACAACGACCAAAGGTGTGTGTATATTCTTTTTACGGAAAGTATCGCAGAATTCAAATATTTCATCAGGATCCTTTTTTCTACTATGTATCATAATACCGTCTGCCCCCGCAGCGACAAAGGCAAAAGCCCTGTTAAGTGCATCTTCCATACCACGCTCTAAAATCAAACTTTCGATGCGTGCAATTATCATAAAGTCATCTGTAAGTTGAGCACGTTTACCAGCGGCAATCTTGGCACTGAAGGATTCAATAGAATCTTGAGTTTGTTCTACGTCTGTCCCAAAAAGAGAGTTCTTCTTCAATCCCTTTTTATCTTCGATAATTATCGCCGATACGCCCATTCTTTCAAGAGTCCTTATGTTGTAGATAAAATGCTCGGCAAGCCCACCCGTATCCCCATCCAAGATAATGGGTTTAGTTGTGACTTCCATAATATCATCAATGGTGCGCAATCTTGATGACATATCAACGAGTTCAATATCCGGTTTCCCCTTTGCGGTGCTATCACAGAGGGAACTTACCCACATGGCATCGAACTGATCGAGTTTCCCGTTTTCTTCTACAACTGTCTTTTCGGCAATTAGTCCAGTTAACCCACTATGCGCCTCAATTGCCTTCACAATGGGGGAAAGGTTGATTAGTTGCCGGAGACGTTTGCGACGATATTCAGGCATCGCAAGTTTCTCCCTTAACTGAGAGTCGATTTTTTTCACATTCTCATTGATTGTATAAGGAATTTCTACTAACTCCCCCCCCCATTTGGAAAGCAGTGCAATGACATTATTCCGTAGAATAGATTCAGGTCCGGTTTTCCAGTTGTCGCCATGAAGCACATAATCCGGATGCACTCTGGTTATAATCTCATCATAAAGCATATCATTCTGTATTACGACCTGATCTACACCAGCTATTCCTTCATAAAGTTTAATTCTTTCTTTAAGAGATAAAGTAGGGAACTTATTATATCGTATCAATGCCTCATCGCTAAGTGCACCCACAATGACTTTTCCAAGTTTACGTGCATTTTTAATTATGTTCAAATGTCCGTCATGAATTACATCAGTGCAAAAGCACGTATAGACTATTTTCATATTTGCCTCTTATTATTCGTCTTTATATTTTACAGGGATAGCGACCCCGAAATGGTTTAATGCTTCTTCAAATATTACAAAGAAAGCCTTTATATCCTCTACATCAATGGCGCCAAGTGCACAAAGCCTAAATGAATTCGTGGTAGAGATTTTCCCGGGATATATTGTGAAACCACGTTCATAACAGTAATCATGAATTTTCTCGAAATTCCATGCCGGATCGTCAGGGTATATTGCGGACGAAACTAATCCTGCCCGATATTCTGGTTTGATAACTTGGCGAAATCCAAGTTTGTCCAAGCCGTCATTGATTGCTTGAAAGACACGAGTATGTCTTGCCCATTTTGCTTGTTCTCCTTCTTGCCAATATTCTTTAATGGCTTGTAAAGTCGCATAGATGGTTTGAACCGGGGGAGTAAAGTGCATTTCCCCAGTTCGTTCAAAGTAATCATACTGTAAAAATAAATTGCAATAATAACTTCGTTTTGGATAATTTTTTGAGGCTTCTATGATTTTCCTATTTCCCACGATAAAAGAGAGCCCAGACATGGCCATCAAACCTTTTTGCGCTGATGCCATACAAAAGTCAATATTATCTTTCTCCATGTCAATTGGGCGCATAGCGTATGTTGATGTTGTATCCACCGTAAAAACGGCATTATATTGATGGGCAAGTGTTCCAATTTCTCGAATTGGATTTAGTATGCCTGTTCCCGTCTCGTTATGCGTAGTATGAACTAATGCTATATCAGGATTTTTTTGCAAAGCCTGTTCAACAATAGTTAAATTTGGAGTTTGATCAATAGGGAAGCTTAAATCGATATAGGGGAGACCATAATATTGACAAATCTCAACTGCTCTTGCAGAATAAGCTCCATTATTGATAACAAGCACCTTTTTCCCGTCCGGCAACAAAGAATTGATACAAACATCGATATTTAATGTGCCAGATCCGCAAAATAAAACCGACGTAAATTTCCCCAAATCCCCATGAACAATTTTGACCAAATCCTCGCGTAAACCTTTCATAAGACAAGAAAATTCACGTTCTCTTGGGCAAATATCGGGGACAACCTGTGAATATTTTACAGAATCAGTCGTTGTCGAAGGCCCTGGGTTAAGAAGAATATTTCTTTTGATCTTTTCCATATTTTATCGCTCCTTGAATTTAATGACCTTATCACAGCGCTTATTTAATAGCGTAGGCAGAATCTATATTCTTTAACTCATCGTAAGTATCAATTTCCACTATGTCATCCTCATGACATTCCTGCACACTTACGGAATAATGATCTTTTGCGTAAATAAGAGGCACATTCTCCCAATATAAATCGCTTTTATTGGTTGATGCCAGAATATTTGTGATATCCCCAGAAAGCTTCAATCCATCTTTCTCATTCCAATAAGAAATACCAACCATTTGCCAACAATCTATGCCGCCAATTTTTTCTTCTTTAATAATGCCGTCTTTTACCATAAAGCACCAATCTTCTGATTTCGTTTTCTTTATGGCGAGAAAGTCGGAAGAATAATGATACTTATGAATAATTTGGGGGTTACGCAAAAATAAATCGGCCTCAAAAACATATGCATTGGGAAGAAGATCGCGTACTAAATTAATGCTTTCAATGTTATTTGATCTATTATAGATTGGATTGTCCACAAATTTCACTTTTGGATACTTATAAAGAAGTTGGTCAAACTGTTCTGCGAGAAATCCACGGACAATATAGATATCATCTATGCCAGATCGATAACAAGCGTCTATAAGTCGATCTATAATCCGAACTCCATTTATACGGACAAGAGGCTTAGGTGTATTTATAGTAATGGGGTGCATTCTTTTTCCCATTCCTGCAGCTATAAAAATTGCACGTTTTACTTTAAAAGGTGCTAATGCCTGTAAACCCAATTCCGTTATTTGTCCTATTTCTAAATATTTTTCATGATGCAACTCATCTAAAATTATATTTATAGTATTTGAATCCAATCGCGTTTTTTCAGCTAGCGTTTCATTCGTAATAGGCATAGTACTCTCTGCGATTGTAGAAAGGATTTCAAATTTTTTTTTGCTTAGTTTTTTTATTGACATATACCCTCCTAATGATGGCAGTTTATAAACCAATTTATTGTAAGCTTGCAACAAACTATAAGCTACCCTCTAAGAAAAGTTGATTAAATTCATATTCTGAGATATTTTCATATTCCTTGTAAGATTTTTCAACATCAAAATAACAAGTATGCATGCTACCACCCAATTTGCATTGAGGAATTTCCATATAATTACCATATTCTTTTTTCAGGACTTCATCATAATTTTCCGGAATGGTGAGAGTGATATCTTCAAATGCGTGCGATGTTGATTTCTCAAATAATTTTGCCTTCCAAACAGTTGCTTCATTGCCCGGAGCAAAAGTTATAACCGCTACAGTGTCGGTGGGTTTTCTCTTTTTCCCAAATGGACAATTGAATTTTTGTAATTCGAAACGATAGGAATGAAATAAGTTATAAGCCCTTGCGGCAAATTTAACCAACTTCATCTTGAAAGTTTTCGCTTTAAGATTCGATTGCCTTATTGCGCAACAATACCTTATAAACCAAACACGCCTAGCTTGAATCTTTCGGACGAATTTGCGATCTGAGACATAGTCAAGCGGAAAAATATCTATGAAAATCCCACAATTGTGTCCTGTTTCCAATGCATGGTAACCTTCTTTCAAGAAGCATGTTGTCCTTGAATCGCGAATTTGTATGTGACCATTGAGATAATTTTTTTCGCTTTTATAGCTTTGTAAAAAATAGTAAGGGGGGAGTTCTTTTGTGGCAACCCGCAAAAAAAACTCATAATCATTTCTAGGCATAATGATATCTATATCGTCATCCCAAGGAATAAAACCATTATGGCGGACACATCCCAAAAGCGTTCCGTCGGATGCGAAGTAAGTCAAACCATAACGTTCACAAATTCCAAGAAAGCATTTTAGCAATTCAAGTTGAATTGCCCATACAGCTTTCCTCTTTTTACTTATAGTAAACCCATACTTTATCTCTTCTTCTAAATTCATGATATAGTCCACATAATTTAATGTTTTTTTATTTGTAAAGGATATTTCGCCTATTACATTGCATTGACAAAAAGCAAAACTATTATAATACGCGCCCTGTTTTTTGTCAAGCATGATATTGGGGAAAATACAAATTTTATGTATGATTACAATAGAAGTGAGACAAAGGGATAGAAAAAAGATAGCGAACTAAGTGCTCCATGTGATATAGTTTAAGTACCACCAAAAACATCAAAGGAGCAAGTCCGC
>CANQLJ010000072.1 GCA_947624685.1 Candidatus Gastranaerophilales bacterium
CGAGAGCTTTGGCGGACAGGGCGTAATCCGTACCGTGCGCGAGTTCCCGGAAGGGATGATGTTGAATTTAGTGCACGCCCTAGTGTGATATATCCACGCGAGCCCTCTTTCTTTTCTTTCCGCCCGCTTTCTTTTCTTTGATGGGCGATTGAACAAAGAAAAGAAAGCGGGCAAATTGCAAAAGCAATTTGCTAAAAAACATTTTTGACTTTTACTAAAAAGTGAACAAATAAACAAGTAAAATAATATATCTAAGGTGAAGAGATTGCGGGTCGGGGCCCGCAATGACGGGGTATAATAATGGTTTATATTCCTGTATATAGTCACCCTGAACTGACTAGAAAATAGCGCAAGCGTAATTTTCTGTTCTCTTTGAGCGACTCAGAATCTCTTTAGACTCCCACATGTCCTTCTCAACAGATTGCGGGTCGGAGCCCGCAATGACGGGGTATAGTGTATTAAAAAAACCACCCGTCATTCTGAACTGGCGAGAATTTAGCGTGTAAGCGTAATTTTCTATTCTCTGCGAGCGATTCAGAATCTCTTTAGACTCCTACATATCCTTCTTTAGGGATTGCGCTTCGTGCCTGCAATGACTGGTGCTTGTTTTGGGAGCTGGTTATATTGGTCGAATTGCGCCTCATACCCGCAACATCGCCATCATATTGCTCCAACACCCGATTAACACCTCATTCGCCCATATTTAAAATCCACCCCCGAAAGAAAAAGCTCTCGCGGGGGTGGTTAGTATTATTTAAAGTTATCGCCTTTATATTTAAAAAACGATAGTATATCAATTTTAAAGCTCTATTTTTGAATATCCTTCATTGATAAACCGATTCTGTGTTCTTGAGGAGTGAATTTTTTGATTAATACTTCAATTTCATCTCCTAAGCTGAACATTGAATTGATGTTTACTTGACCGTCGGCAATTTCAGAAGAAGGCAGAAGCGCTTCAACTCCGGGGTAGATGTTGATGAATGCGCCAAAAGAAGTGATTTTGTTAATCGTTCCTTTAATTACATCGCCTTCTTTAAATTTATCAACGATTTCTTCCCAAGGGTTTGCGCCCATTCTTTTTAATGATAACGAGATTCTCTTTAAGTCTTCATCAATTTTAATAATTTTAACTTCGATTTTTTGACCTAATTGAATAACGTCACTTGGGTGTTTAATTCTTTCCCAAGAGATTTCAGATATTGGCAACAACCCATCGATTCCTTCAATATCAACAAATGCGCCAAAATCAGCGATTCTAACGACTTCACCTTCAACAATTTGATCAACCGCAAGACGGGAGATGATTTCATCGGCTACCATTTCTCTTTGTTGAGTGTAGACTTGTCTTTGAGATAAGATTAATTTGTTTCTCTTTGGATCAGCTTCTAATATTTTAACTTCAATATCTTGTCCGATTTGCATTTCGGAAGGTGCTCCGGTTCTAAGTTGGCTTGAGGGGATAAAGCCTCTTAATCCTTCAATTTCAGCAATCAAGCCGCCTTTGACGGAAGAAACAACTTTAGCAGAGCATGTTTCATTATTGATTTTAATATCCGACAATTTTTGCCAAGCTTGTGCGCAGGAGACTTTTTTTAGAGAAAGAATAGCAACTTCATCGTCTTCTTCATCTTTTATGATGTAAAATTCTTTTTCATCCCAGAGTTTAATTACTTCATCAACGTCTTTATCGGGGATGTTTGAAATTTCGCGATTCGGAAGAAAAGCTTCCGTTTTTGCGCCGATGTCAACAAGATAGCCGTCTTTTTCTTTTTTTACGACGACACCTTTAACAACATCAGCTACATTAATTTTGTAGGTGTAAGAATTTAAAAGCAATTGCTCAAATTCTTGGTTTGACATAGTTTCATTTGCCATTTTTATTTTGTCCTTTCTAATTTATTTTTTTAATTTATTTTTCTGTTTTAATTTTTATTTTATGTTTTCAAGTCTTGTCATAACTTCATTTATGATTAAATCGGGCGTGGAAGCGCCGGCGGTGACCCCTATATTTTTAGCGGGTTTAATTATATCAATATATTTATCCAGTTCATCAACGTTTTCAATATGAATTGTTTTTGTAATTTTTTCTAAAATTTCAGCCAAATGGGTAGTGTTTGCGCTTTTTTTAGAACCCACAACAACCATTAAATCAGACTGAGCTGCAAGCTTTTTTGCTTCCTGCTGCCTAAGAGTAGTTGAAGGGCAGATTGTGTTTTGAACTTTTAAGATTTTACAAATTTGAGAAAGATAATTAACGACTTCAAAAAGATATTCGATTGTTTGCGTGGTTTGAAGGACAACACCTACTTTTGAAGCGGATTTGATTTTATCTTCTATCTCAATTAATGAATTCAAATTTGGCGCAACAAAGATATTTTCTTTGTTTTTTGCTTGGCTTTTGGCGTTATTATAAATAGCTTTAACTTCGGGGTGTTCTTTTTTGCCTAAAATTATAACAAAATACCCGTCACGTGCAAGCTCTACCGCTTTAAGCTGGACTTTTTTGACGTCAAAACAAGTTAAATCCAACAGTTCAAAACCAATTCTGTTAATTTGTTCAAAAACATCGTCACTTTCGCCATGGCTTCTTATAATGCAGATTCCTTCGCCTTTGTCAGGTAGTGTCGAAAGAGTCTTTATACCTAAGCGCTCAAGTTCGGATGTTACATGGGAATTATGAATTAATTCTCCAAGAATGGAGACGTTTTTGTCCGGATTATTCTTTTTTATTTTTTTGGTAGTGTCAACCGCTCTTTTGACACCATAGCAAAAACCTGCGTTTTTAGCTAATTTGATTGATTTTTCTATGGTCTTAAACCAACTTTCATTTAAAGTCAATATTTAATTATTAAATATTGCTAAGATTATTTAAACATAAAAATTTTTTTAGTACAATATAAATATAATTTTGGAGTTGAAATGGAATTAGAACTAAAAGAAGCAAAAGATAATATTATCTATTGGGCAAAAAGGCTCTATGATAAAGGTATGAGCCCATCGACCAGCGGCAATATATCAATTAAATTTAAAGATAAAATCTTAATCAGCGCAACAGGCACCTGCTTAAATGATTTAAGCTATGATGATATTGTTCTAATTGACTATGACGGCAATTTAATTGAGGGCAAAAATAAACCCTCGAGCGAAAAAATAATGCATAGTGAAATTTATACTCAAAGAGATGACGTTAATGCAATAATTCACTGCCACTGCCCTTTAATTACAGCTTTTAGCGTCGCAGGAATAGAGATTAATGAAGCAATACTGCCCGATTTCGTTTTGACGTTTGGGAAAGTTCCGCTTGTTGATTATTTTTGTCCTTCGAGCCTTGATTTGGCGATTAATGTCGGAAAAACTCTTTTAAATTATGATGCGGTACTGTTAAAAAACCACGGTGTGGTTTTTGCCGATGCTACGCTTAAAGGAGCGTTTTATAAGGCCGAACTTCTTAGGGCCTATGTCGAAATTTATTTTGGGGCGCAAGTTTTGGGCGGTGTTAAAAAACTCAAGAAAAAAGATGTTTTAGAAATTACAAAATTATATAAGAAATAATAAAAAATAAGGATGGAATAAATGAGTACGCAAATTGAAGAAGCAAATCTTGGAATTATAACGGACGAGATGAACAAAATTGCTCAAATTGAGCACATTAACCCCGAAACAATTCGAAAAAATGTCCAAGAAGGCAGTATCGTCATTTTAAAAAATTCCAGACGGCCGAATCTTTTACCCACAGCAATCGGAAAAAACCTCAAAGTCAAGGTTAATGCTAATGTTGGGGTTGTAAATAATCAAACAAAGCTTGAAGATGAACTGGATAAGGTCATGATTATTCAACAAGCGGGGGCGGATATTTTGATGGATTTATCAATTTGCGATTTATCCGACGAAGTTCGCCAGGCGATTTTGGGCACTTCTAATCTCCCTGTCGGGACTGTACCAATCTATCAAAGCGCAAGAGAGACATTTTTGAATTATGGCGAAATTCAAAAAATGACAAAAGAAAAGATTTTTGAAGATATTGAAAAACATATAACGGACGGAGTCGATTTTGTTACGCTCCATGCGGGATTAACAAAAAACATCCTCTCTCAATTAAAAAGCGAAGATGAATTAACGGGAATTTCAACAAAAGGCGGAGAGATTCTTTCTTGCTGGATGGAGCAGAACGGATGCGAAAATATATATTATGAATATTTTGATGAAATATTGGATTTAATTAAACCCTATGATGTTGTATTATCCTTAGGAAGCGCTCTAAGGAGCAGATTCGCTTCAAACAGACAAAACAGAATCCAAATGGCAGAGATGTCTGTCATATCTTCATTAGTTTCAAAAGCGAGAAACAAAGGCATTCAGGTTATGGTCGAAGGGCTTGGGAATATGTCATTAGATAAGATTGAAACAAATGTCAAAATGATTAAAGAATTGACTAAAAACGCTCCTTTGTATGCTCTAAGCTCGCTTGCTTGTGACACAACATTAGGCTACGATGATTTAACTTCGGCTTTGGGTGCGTCTTTTGCGGCAACATACGGAGCTGATTTAATTTGCGCTACCACATCATCATCAAGAATTGCAATAGCGACTAATTTACAAATCAGCCAAGGCGTCAAAATCGCCAAAATCAGCGCACATTGCGCCGACCTTGCTAGAGGAAACGAAGATATTGTAAAGAAAAATTACAATATGGCAATGGCGCAATTGGATGGCGATTGGGAAAAACAAATTGAATTTTCTTATGACAAAAGCGTTTTTCGCGGAATCGACCTTGCACTCGATACAAAAACTTGTACAATTTGCGGCAAAGACTGTGCTATAAACAAAAAATAAATATAAAATTGACTACATTAAATTGTTTTAATATAATTACTATATGCGAGCTTTAATTACAATTGAAAATGTTGAAAGCCTTGTTGATGAAATCATATCTGACATTGCAAAATGGCGAAAAGAGATGATTCATTATATTAAAGACGAAAACCCCGAATTAAACACCGCAATCATTGAACTGTCTCAAAAAACCGACCTTGACCCAAAAGCTCTCGCAACGGGTGCTTATATGGCTTATAAACTTTTGGAATCTTCTGATGTGTTGGATTTTGCTGATGGCGAGAATGAAACAGACGAATTTGAAAATTAATTGAACCGGAAATATGATATTATTATGAGCCATTTATCACAAGACGAAATTAAACAAGCAAAGAAAATTGTTTCGATGTCTAAAATTTCTCAGATTTTGGAAAACATTAGACACGTAATCGCTAACGACAGAAAGCAAAAGCAGCCTTTGATATTGAGAATTAACGAAGGTTTTATTTTTAATATCGCAAGAAAAGCAATTCAGCAAAAAGATTCGACTTTCATTATGTCAATAGCGGGCGAAAGTGCTTCGGGTAAAACAACATTAGTCAAAAATACCGCCAAAGCTTGTATTAAGTCTGATACAAATAATATCTATACCGTTATTTGTTGTGATGATTATTATAAAGACGCTTCAAAAGAATTAAATGACGCAGGAAGCTATGAAAAGCTCTTTGAATCGGGGTTCAGCTTTGATACGCCCGATGCAATTGATTTGGATTTGATGAAAGAACATCTTTTGAGCTTGAAAGAAGGACGCGAGATATATTGCCCTGCGTATGACTTTGTGACTTGCGTATCAAAGAAAGATGCGGTTTTAAAAAAGCCCGCGAAGCTCATTTTAAACGAAGGTTTGTATGTTTTGCATGAAAAATTAAGAGATATAATTGATGTTAAAATATACGTCTATACGCCTTTTGAAGTCATAAAAGACAGATGGTTCGCCCGCGCTACAAGCAGAGGAAAAACAGGGCTTGCTGCAACAATGCAGTTCCATGATGTTAATCAAACCGCTTTTCGCCATATTCGCCCCACTATGGATATAGCGGATGTTGTAATTAACGGCATGACAACTCAAGAATACATTGAACAGATTGTTCGCGAGCTCATTGACGCAATAGTTTCCGTCACAAGCGACAAAAATATCGGTTTGTAGTTTTTGATATTATTTCTTGACAAAATTGTTTTTTATATTATTATTGTAATTGCTCTATGGATGCAAAACAGTTGCACTCGGGGCGCATGACAACTTAATAGCATTGGGGCGTCGTCGTAACACTCTTGGCGAGGAACGAGCCATAGAGTGATAAGTGCAGAGCCCCGACGGACTTAGCGAGAGAATCGAGCTCTAGTCCGACGTTGAAAAGATTAAACAAAACCTATGACAATTGAATATATTGGGGCGTCGTCGTAACACTCTTGGCGAGGAACGAGCCATAGAGTGATAAGTGCAGAGCCCCGACGGACTTAGTGAACGCAGTGAACTTTAGTCCGGCGTTGAAAAGATTAATTGAATTTATGACAATTGAATAACATTGGGGCGTCGCCAAGTGGTAAGGCACCTGGTTTTGGTCCAGGCATTTCGGAGGTTCGAATCCTTCCGCCCCAGCCAATAAAAAGCTTGCATTTGCGAGCTTTTTTGTTTATGTAGACTGAATTTATTTCAGGAGCTGAGGAGTGTGTAGTTAATTGAGTAGTTTGATATTTACGGTTAGTTTGATTTTTACGGAAAGTTGGCTTCCTGTTTGGGTTTGAGC
>CANQLJ010000073.1 GCA_947624685.1 Candidatus Gastranaerophilales bacterium
AGAAGCTTAGTGCGGATGGGGTTACGTTCCAGGTTGGTGCGAACTCTGCCGATGACAACACCATCCAAGCGGACGCTGCCCTGTTTAAATTTTTTAAAGAGATTAGCTTTATTGGTCTGACAACGTATACAGTACCAAAAGAAGGCGAAGACGCAGACAAAACATACAGTGTTAAAGCCAACACAGACTTCAGCCTGGTTAAAAT
The DNA here is from genome assembly GCA_947624685.1 of Candidatus Gastranaerophilales bacterium. GTDB lineage: Bacteria > Cyanobacteriota > Vampirovibrionia > Gastranaerophilales > Gastranaerophilaceae > RUG14156. Next base: position 206 of record CANQLJ010000073.1, read on the forward strand.
GTACAATACGAAAAAGGATGCAGGAGAAGGCGAGGCGTTTGAACCAACAGAAGAAGAAGACGACAAGCCGGAAAATTCCCAAGATGCATTTGCGTTGGCGTCAACGTCGGATAAGGTTTAAACAGCCAAAAAGCCCTTTTAACCCTTCAAAACCCTTCAAAACCCTTCAAAGCCCTTTTAAACCCTTAAAAGCCTATTAAACTCCTTTAAAAAGCGCTTAAATTCCAAAACAACCCGATTAAAACTAGCCCGGAGTAGACATTTCTTTAAGGAAGATTTGAGCCTTCGCAGCGATTGTTTCTCGAAGCGCGACGGGGTCTTGAATTGAAAATTCCATCTTATTCATAACCTTTGGCTCCAAAATCGGCGTCGGGATGTTCGTTTGAACCAATCTATCCGCGCAATACACGACTCCGCAGACCGTAGGCAACGAACTTTGTGTCGGATCGTGATGATAGCGAATGCAATTAGTCAAAATCACGGGTAATTGCCATTTTTTAGATATTAATGCTCCCAAAACACAATGGTTTGTGCCAAATTGAGCGTCTTCGACTTCAACGAGGCTGACATTGCCTTGTTGAGCAAGATAGCGCACTTTTGAATACTTCAGAGGGTTTTTATTATTCAAAAGAATCTTTCCAATATCGTGCAAAAAGCCGATTACAAAAGCATCGTCCGGGTTAATGACCTTATATTCTTTTGCCAAAAACTCTGCCGCAACGGCGCATTTAATTGAATGTTCCCAAAGTTCTCTGCTGCCTTGCGTTGTCATCATTTGTTTTAGGGCCAAACTCATGATGATATTTTTTGCTTTCATCATCCCCAAAACAACAAGCGCCTTTTGAATTGAAGTAATCTGCTGTCTAAAACCATAGAAAGCAGAATTAACGAGGCTTAAGGTTTTTGTCGAGATTGCCTGGTCAACTTGCATGATTTTAGCCAATTCCGCGATACCGGTCGCGGGGTTTTTAATTACGCTTAAAGCCTTTACCATGACATTTGGCATCGGGGGGATGTCTTTAAATTCAGCAACGATTTGCTGAGGGTCAAGCTTATTTGAATTGTTATTCATCATAATGTTTTATACCTGTAAATGTTTTTTAATACTAAGGAAACTTCCGACAGAGCTAAACGCAACTCCTAATGTTAATACACTAAATAGTACGGTATATTGTGCCCATCGGTCAATCGGAATTGCAAAAAATTCATGTATTTTTATGATATAATTTTGCACAATGTCGATTGGAATAATTGCGACCAATGCCCCCAAAAAGCCATATATCGCGCCTTGGAGGATTAACGGCGTTTTGATATACCAATTCGAGACTCCCATCAATCTCATAATTTCAATTTCTTCTTTTCGAGACTGAATTACAAGCTCAATTGTATTATTAATTATCGCAATGGTCAACATGCAAACAATCACGACAAAAACCAAAGTCGCCGTATTGATGATTGCATTAATCATTTCGAATTTTTGGACTAAATCTTTTGCATAGCTCGTATCGTTGACCCCGTCTATTTTTTTCAAGTCGTTCATAATTGAGGAGATATTTTTTGTGTCGTCCAATTTAACATGCAGCGTGTTTGGAAGCGGGTTTGCAATGTCCGGGACATCAATTTCCTTTTTAAACTGCACCCAAGAGACGTCTTTTGGAATGTAAGTCACTTTTTTGACATGTTCTAAATCTCTGATTTTATTGATTGTCGAATTTATATCGGCGTCATCTGTTAAATATGCGCTGATTTCAAGGGCAGAACCCATCGAACTTACGAAAGAATTCAGCGCCAAAGTCACTCTGAATATTGAACCGAAAATTGTCAAAATTGCCGCAATAGTAGTTATAATTGCGATATTGACAAGTCCCGTTTGCGCAATTCCTTTGACTGTTTCCATCGCGATACGATAAGTTATTCTTATTTCGCTGAGCCAATCTTTCGGGATTCGCGATTTAACTTTTTGTTTTAAATTTTGATTTTTATTTCTGTTTTTCTTAGTCATACGTTCCTGCTTGAATGTCTCTCACCACTTGACCATGGGAGAGAGTTATTACTCTTTTTCTGAAATAATTAACCATCGCCTGATCATGGGTCGATACCAAAATTGTGATTCCTCTTTGATTAACCTGTTCCAAAATTTGCATAACTTCAAGAGAATTTTTAGGGTCTAAATTTCCGGTCGGTTCATCCGCAATCAAAAGCGGAGGGCCGTTCACGATGGCTCTTGCTATTGATACTCTTTGTTGTTCGCCGCCTGAGAGCTCACAGGGCTTTGATTTATATTTATCTTCCAGCCCTACGACTTTGAGCGCTCCCATAACGCGTGTTTCAATTTCTCTTGATGAAATACCCATTGTGCGGATGACATAGGCGATATTATCATATACGCTGTGGTTTTGAAGCAATTTATAATCCTGAAAAACTATTCCCATGCAGCGCCTCAGGCTCGGGATTTTGTTTGGCGATAAATTACCTATGTCAATCCCTGCGACATAGACGTTTCCCCTCGTCGGCCTTTCTTCAAGATATAACATCTTCATCAGAGTTGATTTTCCGGCGCCCGATGAACCCACAAGGAACACAAACTCGCCCGGTTTGATGTGCAAATTTATTCCTCGAAGGGCATATTTATTTTTATATTGTTTAACTAGGTCTCTTACTACAATCATTTCACGTCCATAAATTCGATTATTTTTTCATAAATTTTATTGTCACTTAAGCCATAAAATTCCATCAATTGCCTTTGTTCGCCCGATTGGCCAAAGGTGTCGTTCGTGCCGAGGCGAATGACTTTTGTGGGCTGATATTGGCTTAGAGCTTCACAAACTGCGCTTCCCAAGCCCCCAATTATGCTATGGTTTTCAACGACCACGACTTTTTTGGTTTTTTGCGCACTTTGTTTAAGAGCAAGGTATCTGAAGGGTTTTACGACAGGATAGTGCAAGATTTCCGCTTCAATTCCGATTTTTTGGAGTTTATTTGATGCGCTCATCACTTCCGATAATGTTTCGCCGTTTGTGACAATCGTAATATCCTTACCGTCTTTGATTTTTACACCCGATGAGGGGTTAAATTTATAAGTTTTGGGGTCAAAAATCGATTTTAAATTTGTCCTTGGAATCCTTATATACATAGGCCCCTTGGTAACTGCAGCATAGTTAATTATTTGGTGGACTTCTTCGCAATCGGCCGGCACAAAGACTTTCATATCGGGAATTGAGCGCATGTATGAGATGTCTTCAAGCGCCTGATGCGATGCTCCGTCTTCGCCCACGGTTATTCCTCCGTGCGTTGCAACGATTTTGACGTCGAGCTTTGAATAGCAAATTGTATTTCTGATTTGATCCAAGCATCTTGCCGTTGCGAACATCGCAAATGTGCTCACAAACACGGTCTTTCCGCCATAAGCAAGCCCGGAAGCCGTTGTCATCATATCTTGTTCAGCAATACCGCAATTAAAGAACCTGTTGGGATAAGCGTTTTTAAATTTACAAGTTTGTGTTGAGGATGATAAATCCGCATCTAATACGACAATATTAGGGTTTTTAGCTCCCAATTCGACCAATGTCTCGCCGTAAGCGTTTCTTGGAGATTTAATTTCTTCGTAATCTATCAGCATAATTCCTCCAAAGCTTGTTTTAATTGCTCGTCATTTGGGGCTTTGCCGTGCCATGACACATTATTTTCCATAAACGATACACCTTTTCCTTTTATGGTGTTAGCGATTATCGCGCATAATTTATCGGAGTTTTTGGCTTCTAAAAGCGCGGATTCAATCTCTTCATAATTATGCCCGTCAATTGATTTTACCTCAAACCCAAATGCCTTAAGCTTTTCGTCCAACGGCTCAAGCGATTTAATGTCATTTGTTGCGCCATCTATTTGAAGATTATTTTTATCAATAATTACAACCAAATTATTAAGCTTGTGGTGGCTTGCGCTCATAAGCGCCTCCCAGACGCTTCCTTCCTGCATTTCGCCGTCACCCATAAGGACATAGACTTTTGATTTAATTTCATCCAATCTCAATGCCAGTGCAAGCCCCACGCCGATTGAAAGCCCTTGGCCCAAAGAACCCGTTGAAACCTCAATCCCCGGGAGCTTCGCTCGAGAGCTCGGGTGACCTTGGAGTTTTGAACCTAAAATTCGAAAACCGTTTAATAGTGATTTATCAAAAAACCCTAAATTAGCTAATGTCGCATACAGCGCGGGCGAAGAATGCCCTTTTGAGAGGATAAACCTGTCTCTTTTTTTAAAATCCGGGGATTTATCCCATTCCGTCGGGACAAAAAGAATTTTTTTATACAAAACCGCCAAAATATCAACACACGACAAAGACCCTCCGGGATGGCCCGATTTTGCATTATGCACCATTTTCAAGATGTCTTTTCTAAGCTCATTTGTAAATGCTTTCAAAATACTTCCCTTCGTTTAATTGCTCTTAAAAATCCTTTTTTGTTCCACATTCAATTATACACTTTATTAGAAATATTGGCAAAGTGGGAAAAATGCGCTTTAATCTTTTCGGCTCGCTAAGCGTTCGATAGAGCCATTCTAGGCCCAAGTTTTGGTATATTTTCGGCGCTTCTTTAGTAACACCAGAGAAAACGTCGAAACATCCGCCCACACCCACCATCACGCAAGCGAAATTGTCATTTTTGAGTTTATAAATCAATTCTTCCTGTTTTGGAGAACCCAGTCCCGCAAGCAAAATCTGCGCTTTTGAATTTTTTATGTCCTCAATAACCTTATTTTCGTCATCAAAATAACCGTTTTGGACATAGACAAGATTGATATTCGGGTATTTTTTTAAAATATTTTCTTTTGTTTTTTGGATTATTTCTTCTTTTGCGCCCAAAAGAGCAAGTCTGTAGTTGTTTTTGGAGGCAAGTTCAATGAGATTTCTTGCAAAATCGACCCCTCGGATTTGTTGCTGGGCAATTTTTCGCAATTTTAGAGCGATTTTAACCCCGACGCCATCGGGGATGTTGAGGTTTGAATTGTTTATGATGTTTGAAAAATCGCTGTTTTTTTGGCTGTTCATAATCATTTCGGGGTTGATTGTGATTATATGAAAGCTTTGATTTTCTCTAATGGCATCATAAGCGCAATTCAGCGCTTGTTTTTCGTCGCATAAATCGACGCGGCAATTTAATACAGTCGCTTTATTCATAAAAAAATCATACCACAAATCGCGCCTTAAAATTAACAGAATTAAATATTATTAAAATTAAGTTTTGTAAATTTTTTTGAAAATTTTTTAAAGTTTAGCTCCCGCAAAGTCGTATATTCCGTTATAAATACAAAAAGGTGTGTTATGGAAGAAATTTCAATTAAAATTAACGGAAAAAGTTTTATTTACAGAAAAGACGAAACAAAAGATGTTAATGGCAAAGATGCCAAAGACAACACTGTTTTTGAGTCATTAGAAGGTAATGACTTTGACGGCAACACTTTTTGTATAAATGAAGATATTCAAAATCCCCAGGAAATAAGCTTATCAGACATTGCAAAAGATTATTTTAACTCTAACGATGAAAGATTAGAACAAAGACAAGACGGCTTTTATGAAGTTGCAATCGAAGCTTGGAGTGGGCAAAAAGGCGCAAATGATTGCCAATCGCGCATGTTTGAAAATTATTACCCCGATATTGATTTAAATAGCGTTGATTATAATAAATTATTGGATGAATTTAACAGAGTCAATAATTTAGACCCTAATGACCAGTGGGAGTCCGGCGGAGCGCATGTTTCATGGGATGAAGCGTATCAAAACGGTCAAAAAATGATTCTTCCAATCCCCGTTCGAGATGAAAACGGCGCTTTAATCGGTTTTATTTCACCCGAGGATAAGTCAAGCACTGCTAATAGCGCAAACGGGACTAATAATGGGACTAATAATAATGTGACCGGCGGGACTAATAATGGAGCTACAGTAACCGACACAGTAGGTTCTCAAGCCCCCTCCCAACCCGATACTCAAACTAATACCCAAC
>CANQLJ010000074.1 GCA_947624685.1 Candidatus Gastranaerophilales bacterium
GTAGCGCATCACATCGACATTGTGGGGGTCGCTGGTTCGAGTCCAGTACTGCCCAAACTTTAAAAGAGCCTTTCAATAAAAGGCTCTTTTTTGCGCATATTTATACCTTTGCGCTTCTAAACAAACTTTCCCCACCACCTTATAATTCTTATTTTAAGTCGCTAACAACACTTCACAGACCAGATAACATATGTTCAAGCCCCATTTATCATATCCAGCGCCAACGCAAATGCATCTTGGGAATTTTCCGGTTTGTCGTCATCTCCTGTTGTTGGTTCAAACTGTTCAACATCTTTTTCTGCACCCTTTTTCGTATTGTACATTTTAACCAGGCTGAAGTCTTCGTTGGCATTAACACTGTATGTTGTTTCGCCATCAGCTTCTTTTGGCACTTTGTACGTTGTTAGACCCTTGAAGCTAATTTCCGCAAACAATGCTTTGTCCGCTTGGATAGTGTTGTCATCGGCAGAATTCGCACCAACCTGGAACGTAACCCCATCCGCACTAAGCTTCTTGTCTCCAAAGAGCTGCAATGAGGAATATTTAGTGGATGTGCCGATGCGTCATTCTGAACTTGCGAGAATTTAGCGCATAATACGTCATGCTGAACTTGTTTCAGCATCTGACCATGTATAGTAACCCCGCAAAAAGCACCTGTCATTGCGGGCCCCGACCCGCAATGACAGGTGCTTGTTTGTGGGGTTGCTTACCCTGGTCAGATGCTGAAACGAGTTCAACATGACAGTATAGTTGGACGCAACAGTTCTAAACATGGTGTGGCTCCTGTGGAGTTTTACTTCGTAAAACTCTTACGTCGCCATGGAACGGACTACGTACAAGAACAGCAAGCTCCTCGCTTGCTGTTCTTGTACTTCGCACACCTTTGCTTTTATCTTCGCTCGTTAAGTGCGCACAAGCGCACTAAAACTCGCTCGATAAAAGTTTTGGGCCCGGTGACTCTGCCGACGAGAAAGCAGGTTACCCTGCTTTCGAGGAGAGGACGAGGCTTTGCCTCGTTCCCGACGGGTTCTTATATTACAAAAACTCCCCCTTGAGGGGAGGTTTTGTAATATGGTGGGCCCGGTGGGACTCGAACCCACGACCAAGAGATTAAGAGTCTCCTGCTCTACCAACTGAGCTACAAGCCCAAAAAATACATTAATAATATAAAATAAAAATAACTCAAAATCAAATTTTAGTATATAATTTTTTTATGGCAAAAGTTGTTTTAGTCGGATATTCTCAAATGCTCTATTCTCTTATTGAAGGGATAGAAAATTCTCCCCACGAGATTTTAGGCGTCTTAAGAAACGACAGACGCCGATACAGCCCCTTTGAGCTTGTTTTTAAAGACATTTTCAATCCTTCAATGGACTACACCATCATAAAATCCAAAAATCTTTATGACATAAAAGCGCAAAGCGTCAACTCAAGTGAATTTTACAACGAAATTAAAAACCTCAATCCCGATTTAATAATCGTGGGTTCATGGGGTGAAAAATTTAAAAAAGACATACTCGACCTTTTGCCTATCGTCAATTTTCATCCGGCGCTTCTTCCTAAGAATCGAGGGGCAAACCCATATTTTTGGTCAATTTATCTGAATCAAAAAATAACGGGCCTCACGATTCATTTCATGAACGAAATGTTCGATAGGGGCGATATAATAATGCAAGAAGCAATCCCGATTGATGAAAATGAGACGGGAAAGTCCCTAAGGGACAAAACTGCGCGTCTGGCCAAAGGCATGGTTAAAGATTTTCTTGATTTATATGACAAAAAGCAAATCCAACCCATAAAACAAAATGAAGCCTTTGCAAGCTATGAGCATCAAATAACTCTTGAAGAAGAACTAATCGACTTGAATAAACCCAAAACCGACGTTTCAAGACACTTAAGAGCGCTTTACCCTTGGAGCTACCCGAGTATCAAAATTGCAAGAAGGCTTTTCACTTTTTCAAAATATGAATTTATGGAGCTTAAAGAAGAACAAAAAAACCTAAAAAACTATGAAATAGTTGAAAATGAGCCAAAATATTTTATTTTAAAAGGGCAAGATTTCTTAATAAAAATCTATAAATAATTTTTGCTTTTATAATATAATTAAAATTAAAAGAGAACGAAAAATGAGAATAATAGCGAAAAATCTTGTAAAAATATACGGGGACAGATGCGTCGTAAATGACGTTTCTTTTGATGTCAATAAAGGCGAAGTCGTGGGGCTTTTAGGGCCAAACGGCGCCGGAAAAACAACGACATTTTATATGATTGTGGGTCTTGTTAAGGCAAACAAAGGCCAAGTCCTGCTTGAGGACGACAATAAAAATATAGTCGATATAACAAACCTTCCGATGAATGAAAGAGCAGTCCTTGGAGTCGGCTATCTGCCCCAAGAAGCCTCGATATTTAGAAAATTAAATGTCGAAGACAATTTAAAGCTCGTTTTAGAGATGAACAAAAAATTAAACCAAAAACAAAAAGATGAGCTTTTAGAAAGCCTTTTAACCGAATTTGGGGTACAAAAGCTCCGCTTATATCCTTCCGTAGCTCTCTCGGGCGGCGAAAGAAGAAGGGTCGAAATCGCCAGAGCGCTTGCCGCAACGCCGTCATTTATCCTGCTTGATGAACCATTCACAGGTATTGACCCCATTGCAATCGGTGAAATTAAAGAAAACATACATAAACTTGCAAAAGAAAAAAACATCGGCATCTTAATCACCGACCACAACCCCAAAGCGACTCTTTCAATTACCGATAGGGCAAATGTTATCTTTGACGGAAAAATTAAAATCTCGGGCAAAAGCAAAGACGTCGCACGCGATAAAGTCGCAAAAGAATTTTATTTAGGAAAAGATTTCACACTTTAAAAGCATTATGGAATTTATACAAAAAATCAAAAATTTCAAACTGACGCTTTTGGATAAATTCGTTTTATCCCAAGTCTTTATGGCAACATTAGTCTGCCTTGTGCTTTTTATAATCGTCTGGATTGCGCCTGAGACCTTGTTTAAGATTGTAAGGAAAATCTTAAATGACGTCTATACCCCAATCCATGGCATTAAAATATTAATCTTACAAATTCCAAAAGTCCTTGCAAAAGCAATCCCCGTTGGGATTTTATTGGGTTCAATTTTCGCTTTTGACAGATTATCAAAAAACTCAGAACTCGCAATCCTAAGAAGCATTGGCATCTCGTTCAATCGAATAATGCTTCCGGTTATTATTTTTGGGGCGGTGTTATCCGTGTTTTGTTATTGCGTGAATGACAAATTAGTCCCCATCGCAAGCGAAAAATTAGGCGAATCCCAAGGCGGCGGAAGCCATTTTGTCTATATCGTCGAAAACCCCGACAAAACGCCAAAACAAACCTTAATTGTGTCGACTTTTATGCCCGGGTACATATTGGGCCTCACGGTGATGAATTTTTCGCATGAAAAATATTCTGACGCCACAATGTTTAAAAGCATCGTTTTTGCGCCTTCGGCACAAAAGTTTGATGACAAGTGGGTTTTACACGATGCTTTAATCTATGAAATAGACGATGACGGCATCTATAAAAAGGTCTATCATCAAAAGGATTATCCGATTTTGGAAAACAAAAACCAAGCGCGCGAAGTGTATGACTTGATGTACAATACAACAAGAAAAGAGCGGGTTTTTACTAACCATGAGATTTCAAAATATGCAAAATTATTAAAAAGAGCAAATTTTTTAGACGAATACAGATATTTTAAAACAAAACTGTATCAAAGATTTCTTCATCCCCTAACTTGCATATTGTTTGCTATAATCGGCTGTATGCTCGGGTTTGCTCCCCCAAGGTCGCAAAGGCTTGTGGGGTTCACTGTCGCTGTCGGGATAGTTTTTGCATATTATATAACTTTGCCCTTCTTTGATTTATTGGCGCAAAAATCTGTCCTCTCGCCTTTTGCGGCGGCGATTTTTCCGATTATATTATTTATCATATCAATTTTTGTAATTAAAAAAGTAAAGGACTTGTAATGAAAAAAATATCTTTATTATTTATCTCGATTCTGTTTTTTGCGTTTTATAATTTTAATCTTCAAGTAATCGCAAAAGAAAAAATTGAATATAAAAACCCCTGTGCCGGGATTATGATATTTAAAATAAACACAAAAAAATATGGCAACAAAATCAAGCCCTTTGTCTCAAATGAACTTTTAACGACTCAAAAAGTCTATGACGACAATTGTTTTGATTTAGTTGTCAACGGCGGATTTTTTGATGTCAAAAGCAAAAAAGGCGTCTCCTATGTCGTTTTAAATAATGAAACAGTAGAAGATGTCGAAAATAACATAAATCTGGTCAATTGGCTTAAAAACCAAAACAGGCTTGAAAACGTTCTTTCAAGAAGCGAATTAAGAATTTTGGAAAAGAATAAAAACAATAAACTAAAATTCGACATTGCCTACCATAACGCGCCCGTTAAAAAAGGCTATACAATTAAACACTCCCTTCAAGCAGGCCCCATGCTTGCTCCCGAGATGGACTTAGTTAAAGAGGGGTTTGTAATTATGGAAGATGATAAGGTAAAATTTCAAAGCGTAGACATTTTAAAAAGGCGCGAAAGAACCGCAATCGGCTTAAGGGGAAAATATCTCTACATCGTGCTTTTCACAAAAGACCACAAAGTTGACGCTAATGAAATGAGAGATTATATGAAAAATGAATTAAAATTGAAAAAAATTATGGCGTTTGATGGCGGTCTTTCGACTTCGCTAAACTATAAAGACATAACGGTAGGGTCTTTGGGTAAATATCAAAGAAAAGTTAAATCATTTTTAGTAATCGAAAAATAATGTATAATAAAAAGACAAGGATTTTTTAAAAAAGAGGTTTTTTATGGCTTTTAAAAATTTAAAGAAAATAACAATAATTGAAATATCGACCCTTTTGGTTGCGCTTTTGGCGGTAATGATTTATTTTTCGCCTAATTTAATAAACAAAAAAGAAGTTATGAAGGCGGCAAAAATCAAAGCAAATAATTCCGTCTTCGTTTCAAAAGCTCTTGAAGAATTTGCCTCAAACGCAAGCGCAAAGCCCTCTGACGTGGCAAAAAAAATCTCTGATGAATTAAATATCGCAGGCAAAAACCCCTATGACAAGAATTCGCCTCTTTTTACTTTTGAAAAAACCTGCTTTGGCTGCAATAGCGTTGAATACGACGATAATTTAACAATGATAATTTTAACGACATACGATAAAAAAGGCGAACTTGTTGCCCGGACAGTCATTAAACCGCCGTCGTTTGTTGTTTATAGCAAGGATGAAGAAAAAAATAAAGGGGTAATAAAAAAGCTCTTTGATTTTAATTAATTTAATATTTTTGTAATTTCAAAAACTGGTATAAAGCGGGGATTGTGGCTTCGTTTGAGCACATAATTCTTTTGATTTCGTCGCCCATTTGTTTGAGGTCTTTTTTCTCGTCGCAAAAATATAATTGCCAAGGCGCAATCCCAAGCGCATGCGCTATTGCGACAAGGTTTTCGCATTGCGGATAGTTGTGCCCCGATTCGATTCGAGAGAGACTTTTCATTTCGATATTAACAATTTCGGCTAATTTATCCTGCGAAAGACCCTTTTGACGGCGGAAATGTTTGATTTTTGCACCGATATTTTTCTTAAGTTCTTGAGCATTCATATTGCTTTCTTAACTCCATTATTAAGTCCTTTCAATTAAATTCTAAGAGCAAATTGGTATATTAATAACTTATTCTAAATGAGAATTTTAATATTTTTTCTTATTTATTATTGTAATTTATGGAATTATAATGTAATATTTTTATTGGAAGTATTATTTAAAAGGACATACAATGAAAATTAAATTCCCAAGAGGGTTTTCTTTGGTGGAGCTGTTGGTAAGCATTATTGTAATCTCCTGTATAGCTTCTGCTTTCGCTCCCATTATAACAAAAAAAGTTAAATCAAGCGGTACCACAATTGGCGCATCTTCCTCGGGAGGTTCAGACATCACCGCAGATTGTAAAGATGTGGTTAATGATAACTGCAAATTATGCTGGAAGAAAAAGAAGACTTGTATTAATTGCACGATTCCCTCTTGTGATACATCAGGCGAAACGCAATATATCTTAGTTAATGATTGTGTTTGTAAAAATTGTACGGAAACATTTACGACAGATTGCCTGCAATGTACCGA
>CANQLJ010000075.1 GCA_947624685.1 Candidatus Gastranaerophilales bacterium
GTGCATAGATTCTGTCACAGAAGCAATCGGGGTCTTTGTTAATCAAATCATAGATTATTTTTTGGCCGAAGTTGCTTATGCCTATCTCATATTTATCCGCAAAAGCAAAAAGAAATCTTGATTTTGCGCTATCGAAGTCTTTATCATAACAGCCGTATTCATCCCCTATATATTGGCTTGGGCGCTGCGCATGGTATAAAACATCGCTATATTCATCTAAAAATTTATCATCAATCATACGTTATATTATAGCCTTAAAATTAAAATAATATGTTAAGAAATGTTACGATAAAAACACCAAAAACGCAATTTTTAAACACAAAAAAACTTTATTATATTGTAGGTTAGTTAGAAAATTTAATTTGGTTAGGAGTGTTGATTATGGGCTGGATTATGTTAAGTCTCAGACGAAGCGAACTGCAGCATGATGTAAATGACATACAATTCCAACTTACGCAGCTAAACGCAAAGAAACAAAGACTTTCAAGCTTTATGAACGCAGTTGGCGATGGAGTCATTACACCGGGCGAAATTGCATCGTTAGGAACAAGTTTATTTGGTGACGGATTAGATTTTATGGGTTATTCAGATATGGCAGCACGCGAAGCAGCTGAACAACAAGCGGCGGATTATGAATACGCATATTCAACAGTCACGGCGGAACAATATTACAATAACCCCGCGCTTGCCGCACAAGCATCTTTATATTTCGATGAAAACGGCGCATTAGATTTAGAAAGAATGCAAAACGAGTTTTATGAAGAAGCTTTGAAAGATTTCGTAAACGAATATATGATGCCAAAATTAAACGAATTGGAAAACGAAATACAAAACGAACAAACAAACCTCGAAACTCAATTGCAATCAAAAGAAGCTGAACTCGAATCAATCAAAGGTTCAATAAGCAGCTCTATACAAAATTCAACAATACAACTAGGCTAACATAATTAACTATCCAAATCCTAATCAACTATTTTAAATGGTGCGAAAAATCGCACCATTTTTTTATTTGAAATTTTTTATTTATTTTATAGAATAGAATTATTGGAGAGATGTCCGAGTGGTTTAAGGTGCAAATCTCGAAAATTTGTGAGAGGGAAACTTCTCCGAGGGTTCGAATCCCTCTCTCTCCGATTTTTTATATTTTTTTATTTATTTTAATTTTTTCCTAAAACCTTTATCAACAGCTATTGTGCGATTGATTGATTTTAGCTGAGCGCTTATACAGCCTGCGCACTTTGAAGAATCTTCATTGACGCAGATTTTATTCGGGTAAATTTCATAATTTTTTTTATATTCAACATCGGCAAGATTCGGCATAACAACATTTGCCCCTGATTGCAGAGCAATTAATCTTCCCTTTGGTTGAATCGTTTCCATCGCGGTAGTCGCCGGGATATTAATATCAGGTAAAACGATTCTTGTTAGCGCCATAACCTTTAGGGCGAGCGTAAAATCCCCGTTTTTTTCGTTTTTTAAGGGAGTATTAGGATGAGCGATAAATGGGCCGATACCCACCATATCCGCTTCAATTTCTTTAAAAAATAATATATCATTAGCTAAACTTTCTTTTGTCTGCCCTTTAAGCCCCACAAGACAGCCGGTTCCCGTTTCATAACCCAATTTTTTAAGATTATAAAGACAATTTTTTCTGTTTTCAAGACTCATATTAGGGTGCATTTTTTTATATAATGTTTCATCCGTCGTTTCGATTCGAAGAAGATACCTATCCGCTCCCGCCTCTTTATACGCTTTATATTCTTCATAGCTTTTTTCCCCGAGGCTGAGGGTCAAGGCAACATCAAATTTTTTAATGCCTGAAATTATTTGGCACATTTTATCAATGTCATAGAAACTATCTTCCCCGCTTTGAAGGACAATTGTTTTATAACCCAATGAAACGCCTTTTTGAACGTAGGATAAAATAATATCTTTTGAAATTCTATATCTTTTAATTTCCTTGTTTTCGCTTCTCAAGCCGCAATAGAAGCAATTTTGCCTGCAGATATTGGAAAATTCGATTAATCCTCTAAGATGAACCTCGTCCCCTACGTTATCATGCCTTATTTTATCGGCAAGGTTAAATAGTTCATCATTTCTATCGTCATTATTTAAAAATTCTATTATTTCTTCTTTTAAAATACCATTTCTCCTTTAAATATCTTAAGCGCTCTATCCAATATACCGTTCATATAAGCTATTGCCATTCCGTAGTTTACTATATCGATATTTTGTTCTTGTGCTTTTTTAATTCTTGAAATCATTTCTTGAGGGTTCAGCATACATCCGCCGCAATGAATTATTAAAGAATATTTTTTTAAATCGGATTTAAATTCATCGCCCGATGTAAATTCAAAATTTAATTCTTTTTTTGTAAAATCCTTTAGCCAACGGGGAAATTTGACCGTCCCGATGTCATTGCATTGTCTGTGGTGAGTGCAGCCTTCTGAAATTAGTATCGTATCATTATCTTTCAGTTTTGATATTTTATATGCCCCTTGAACCAAAACTTCCAAAATCCCTTTATACCTTGCAAAAAGAATCGAAAAAGAGGTTAAATAAATCTCATTTGGTACAATGTCTTTGATTTTTTCAAACACCTGCGAATCCGTTATAACCATTTTTGGCTTTTGATTTAACATATTAAGAGTATCTTGAAGTTCTGTTTCCTGGGTACAGATGATCCTGCAATTACAATCTAAAAGCTCTCTTAAAACATTTTGCTGAGGCAAAATGAGCCTTCCTTTCGGAGCGGATTCATCAATCGGGATAACTAAAACTACAATATCATTTTGATTAACCAAATCTTTTAAAATATATTTTTCTTTCTTGTTTTTAAGCGCAAAATCAGCTATTGTTTCTTTTAATTTATCAATATTTTTCCCGGTTTTTGCACTAACTGTGATTTTTTCTTCATCATCAACAACGTTATTTAATAAATCCGATTTATTATAAACAATAATATAAGGTGTGTTTTTTTTCTTAAACTTTTCTATTAAGTCCGAATCATAGCCGGTTAATCCTGTGGTAATATCAACAACCAGTATTGCAACATCGGTTTTATCCAAAATCCTTAGGGTTTTTTCAATTCTTAATTTGCCAAGCTCACTTTTATCGTCAATTCCTGCCGTATCGAATAATACTACAGCGCCCAGCGGCAATATCTCCATCGTTTTTTTAACGGGATCGGTCGTTGTTCCTTTAATATCAGAGACTAAGGAGACGTCTTGATTTGCTATAGCGTTTACAAGAGTGGATTTTCCTGAATTTGTACAGCCGAAAAAAGCAATGTGGCACCTTTGAGAAACTAAAGTGTTATTCATAATTTACCTAAAATCTAAAATTTCTTTCATTATTTTCAATTTTTTTAAGATTTTCTTTTGTAAGACTTTTTATTTTTTCGTTTTTAATTTTGTTTATTTCGCGTTTTATAAGTTCATCCCCAACTTTTTTGGTAGAATCTGTTGCATAATCTTCAAGATATTCTTTTAATGTCATTATGGCATTGGGTTGACAGCAATTTTGAATTTGACCTGTTTTGCATAAAGACATAAATCTGTCTCCCGTTCTGCCCGAAGCATAGCAGGCAGTGCAAAATGATGGGATATAGCCCAGTTCCATAAGCCAGCAAACAACTTCATCAAGTGTTCTTTCATCGGACACATCAAATTGTTCCGTATCTTTGGGTCTGGATTCTTCGCAATATCCGCCCACAGACGTCCTTGAAGCCCCTGAAATCTGCGACACGCCAAGCTCAAGCGCTTTTTTTCGAACTTCTGCGGATTCTCTTGTGGATATTATTATACCGGTATAAGGAACGGCAATTCGAATCAGCGCAATGATTTTATAGAATATTTCATCGCTTATACCGTTTTTAAAGCTGTCTTTATCAATATCATCCGCGTTTTTGACCCTTGGAACCGATATTGTATGCGCTCCCGCGCCATAAGTTGCTTCTAAATGTTGCGTGTGCATCAAAAGCCCCGCAAATTCATATCTATACCTATCCAGCCCGAATAACACCCCTAAACCCACATCGTCAATTCCCGCTTGCATGGCTCTATCCATTGCTTCCGTGTGGTATTCATAGTTGCTCTTTGGGCCTTTGGGGTGAAGATTTTTGTAGGCTTCCTTGTTATATGTCTCTTGAAATAGAATATATGTACCAATCCCGGCTTCTTTTAATTTCTTGTAGTTCTCAATTGTAGTCGCTGCGATATTAACATTCACTCTTCTTATAGCGCCATTTTTATGATGAATCGAATAAATTGTCTTAATGCAATCTAAAATATATTCTATAGGATTATTAACAGGATCTTCCCCCGCTTCAATCGCGAGCCTTTTGTGGCCCATATCCTGCAGCGCAATTGTTTCTTTTTTTACTTCTTCAAGCGTGAGTTTTTTTCTTGGAATTGTAGAATTTTGGTAATGATACGGGCAATAGACACAGCCGTTTACGCAGTAATTTGAAAGATATAAAGGCGCAAAAATGACGATTCTGTCGCCATAGAAAGCTTTTTTTATTTCGCGCGCCAAATCGAAAATCTTTTTTTCAATTTCTTTATCGTCGTTAGCTAAAAGCACACTGGCATCCCTATAGCTTAAACCTTCGCAGTGCACCTCGTCGCCCAAATACTTCGGTCGCGCTTTATCTAAAATTTTATTTATAAGTTCAAGGTTATTTTTATTCTCATCAGCATATTTAAGAGTGTCTAAAATCTCTTGGTGATTGATAAATTCGTCTGCTTTTGTTGATTTAATGTTGTACATATTTTGCTCCGATTCAATAACAAAATAGCACATAAATAATTTTTTGCATTATTTTGTTTTGCTTATTGCACACTAAAGAAATTGCGCTTCGAATCCGCAATGACGGGGTGTAGTGGTTTATATCTTTGTATCATGCCACCCTAAACTTGTTTCAGGGTCTGACCAGGTATGGTAATTTATAAAAAATGCACCGTCATTGCGGGCTTGACCCGCAATCTCTTCACCTTGGATATAACACTTTACCTTTTGCATTGTTTCTAATTTCTTATAGGGGCTTGAAAAAAGAAAAAATGGGTATATAATAAATATAAAAGGGCGGATAGGTAGCACCCTATCCATTAAAAGCCCTTGACGTTTATTTATTAAATTTTAGCGCTATTATTATTAAAAGAATAAGCAATAGCGCTTTTTCAGTAATAAACATCTTCATCCTCACCTCCTTTCTCAAACATTGGGTCTTAACAAGACTGTGTTTCAAGAGTGGGGGTTTAGAACAGGGCTTGCCC
>CANQLJ010000076.1 GCA_947624685.1 Candidatus Gastranaerophilales bacterium
TTTTAAGGGGGGTTCAACGAAAGTTTTGGGGCGAGTTTTTTTAGGGGGAGAATTTTGTGCCGGCACGGTTTATATATTGTTTTAAAAAAACAGGTTGACCTTGCTATAGCAGCACCGTGGTAATTAAAGGGCCGTCATCGGTTGCAATTACGGTATGTTCAAAATGTGCCGAAGGCTTAGCGTCATCTGTCACAACGCCCCAACCGTCAGCAAGCGTGTGCACGTCATCGCAACCCAAATTAAACATCGGTTCAATTGCAATTGCGCAATTTTGCTTAATTACGATATTGGATTTTGTCCTATAATTAAACAAAAACGGCTCTTCGTGCATATTTCTTCCGACGCCGTGGCCTCCATATTGTCTTACAATACCAAGATGAGCGGCATTTGCCACATCTTCAATTGCAGCTGAGACGTTTTCCAGCATATTATTTGAATACATCTGTTCAATCCCTTTAAAAAGGGCTTTTTGAGTGTTATCAAGAAGATTTTGAACCTCTGGAGAAATTTTTCCGACCGGATAAGTCCAAGCGCCATCGCCCACAAGGCCGTGGAAAGTTGCGCCGACATCAATTGAAACGACGTCTCCTTCCTTTAAAACCCTATCTTTAGAAGGGATTCCGTGGACAACTTCGTCGTTAATCGAAGTGCAGATTGAATTAGGAAAACCGCAATAGCCCAAAAAAGTCGGCGTTGCTTTATTTTTCTTTATTATGTCATGGGCAATATTATCAAGCTCAAGCGTCGTTATTCCGGGCTCAATCACTCTTTTCATCTCCTGATGAACAAGCGCCACAACGTTTCCTGCCATTTTCATAAGTTTTATTTCTTCGCGAGACTTTTTTTGCATTGGTATATCCTTTTAATATCGGTATTTAAAAGCATGCAAATTATATACCAATCATTTTTTGTTGGCAACAGACATTTTTTTATGTAACTTTTCCTTAAAACTCCTTCTACTGTTGAGTTTTGTCGTTTTTCATCTGGTAATAATTCGGCGTTAAATTAGAAGGCATTTCATATATTTTTTGATTTTGTTCTTGATAATTAATCTTGGCCGCAGCTTGATAGCCCCTTGTTTGTTGGATTTGTTGGGCGTGTTTACGAGCTCTTATTGTATCGTCATAAATAATTTTTCTTCCCGTAGAATCATATTGCACGCGGGCAAAAGACACATTTGCAAGCCCGAAAACAGCTAAAAACATCAATAAAAACAGTTTTTTCATTTTTCCCCCTTAAAAATCGCTTTAATATATATAATAAAACGATTTTTCGAAAAAATTGCCATGATTTAATATGATTTTGTTATAAATTGTTACAAAAATTAATTTTTATTTTAGGCGCATTTTCAATTTCCGTCGAAGCTCTTTATATTTAGGGCAATATTTTTCAACCTCACTCCAAAAAGCGCTCGAATGGTTCTTAACCCTTGTGTGGACGAGCTCATGGATTAAAACATAGTCAATCACATCAAAATCATAATTCATCAAATTTATGTTTAAATTGATGTTATTTTGAAAAGAACAGCTCCCAAAGCGGGTTTTCTGGTTTTTTAAAAAAACTTTTTTATATTGAAAACCGTATTTTTTTGACAAAAAATCAAGCCTTTGGATAAGATAATTCCTTGCTTCGATTTTTAGCGCCGAAAAATGCGCCTTTCTAAGCTCGTTTTGAATTAAAGGAGAGCTGAAATCAAGATTCTTGGGATAATAAAACCAGACGATATTTTTGCTGATTTTTGTCTTAAGCTCTTGCGCCTCAACGATTTTAAGGGTGTCAAATTTCGTTTTGAGGTCTTGAGAAAGTTTTTGGGGCTCAAAATTAAAAGATTTTATTTTTTCAAAATTTTCATCCAAGAACTCTTTTGCCTTTTTATAAGGGCAAAAATAGGGCATCGTGACAAGGATTTGCTTTTGCGGCTTAAGCGTTATTTTAATTGTCTTTGAAAAAGGATGTTTTTTATATTTTACTTCATAATCTTCGATATTTTGCAGTTTTTGCATATTTTTTAAGCTCTCTAATTAAGTTATAATTGAGTTATGCGGCAATTTCCGGCGGTTTTTCTGCGGTTTTCAAGAAATAAAAAGATATTTTATTTTACCAAAGTCTTTGCAAAATCTATCGTCTGCTGGGTGATTTCGCCCGAAGCAAGTTGCGCAAGCGCGGATAGTCTTTGGCTTTCGTCTAAAACTTCAATTGTGACATCGGTTTTAGTCCCGTGGGTTTTATTAATCCAAATGAAATTGTCCGCTTTCGCGCAAATTATGGGCTGGTGCGTGATACAGATTATCTGAGTCGACTTTGAAAGCTCTATTATTGAATTAGCAACGGCGTTTGAGGTGATGCCTGAAATACCGGTGTCAATTTCATCAAAAACAACGGTTGAAACCTTGTCGCAGAGCGCAAAAATCGATTTTAGCGCCAATATTACCCTTGAAATTTCTCCGCCCGAAGCAACTTTTGACAATGGGCCAAGGTCTTTATTTTTGTTTGTTGAAATCATAAATTCGACGCTATCTGTGCCGTTTTCGTTTCTTTGAGCGGGTAAGACCGAAATATCAAACTTTGCTTCTTTTAATTCAAGCGTTTTTAATTTTTCTTCGATTAATTTTGAGAGCTTCTGGGCGTATTGGATTCTATATTCGCGGATATTTTTGGATAATAAATCCAATATTTCAATTAATGAATTGTAATTTTTTTCTAATTCTTCGATGTTATCGGTGTTTTTGGTCAAATTTTTTAATTTTTCTTCGATGTTTTTTTGTTCATTTATCAAATCCGCGCCGTATTTTCTTTTGAGCTTTTGAATGAGCGCAATTCTTTCGTTTAATTCATCAAGCTTTGTCGCGTTATATTCAAGAGAATTTGAATAGTCCCGAAGGGTGTTTGCACAATCTTTAAGAGATTCCTGCGCGCCATAGAGCGATTCTTGAATCGGGACTAAGGTTTTATCAAGCGCGCTTAGGTTAGATAAAACGTGATTTATATTACCTAAAGCCTCGATTATATTTTGATTTTCGCCATAGAGTGCAAAATAGCAGCCGAAAGATTCTTCTTTGAGCTCTTGAATGTTTGATAACACGTCTAATTGTGCGTTTAAATCTTCTTCTTCGTTTTCTTTGACGTCAGCGAGCGACAATTCGTCAAACTGGAATTTTAAAAAATCAATTTCTTTTTGATTGTTTTCGAGGTTATTTTTTGCGTTTTCAAGGCGCAAAGAGGTCTCTTTAAATTCATTATAATTTTTTTTATAGCTGTTTAGAAGTTCAAAATATTCGGGGATATTTTTTATAATATAGTTATCCAAAAGGTGGATGTGGCTTTTAGATTGCATATAGGAATAGGTTTGGTGCTGGCTGTGGATGTCAAGGAGGCTTTGTCTTATTTCTCTAATCTCATCTAATGTCATTAAAACCCCGTCTATTCTATATTTAGACTGATTTTGAAATTCTTTTGAAATTGTAATTTCCTGGTTAATTTGATTTAAAAATACCGCTTCGATATAGCAGGGTTTATTCTTGTCAAGAAGCATTTCTTTGGTCATTTTTGCGCCTAAAACGCAATCAAGAGCCTTGATTATGATACTTTTTCCGGCTCCCGTTTCGCCGCATAGGACATTAAAGCCTTTTGTAAAATCAAGGCTGACTTGGTTAAATAATATGAAATTTTTGATTAACAGTGATTTTAGCATACTATTTTTTTGGCGATAGTGACCAGTGTAATTTTTCTTTTAAAATATCATAAAACTTGTCTTTTTGCTTATCTAATATTAAAAGTTTTGCACAATTTTCATTTTTTTCAATAACGACGTCAACTTCGCTTATAACCTCATTTTGCCCGTCAAAAGATATATTCAAATTTGCATCTTTTTCATGGTTTGAAACTCTGATTTTTTCGCTGCTCGGGATGATTAAAGGGCGCATATTAAGCGTATGAGGGCATATTGGGATGATTAAAAAACAATCAAGCATCGGAGACACTATCGGCCCTCCGGCAGAAAGGGAATAGGCGGTTGTGCCCGTCGGCGTTGAGATAATCAGGCCGTCTGCAACGTAGCTGCAGAGTTTTTTATCATTAATAAAAAGGTCTAATGTCGCACTTCGAGAACAATTCGTCCCTTTGATTACAATGTCATTTAATGCGGTTTTATCGCATGATTTAAGCATCAACCTGTTTTCTATTTCAAAATTGTTGTTGTTTAATTTTTCTATGACAAAATCGACGTCTTGGGGCTTTGCTTGGGCAAGATAGCCTAATCTTCCGATGTTGAAGCCTAAAATCGGGATGTCGTTTTTGCAATAGTGCCTTGCGGCTTTTAAAAACGTGCCGTCGCCTCCGATTATTACGGCTAAATCAATGTCATCCAAAAAATTATCTATCGAAGACACTTTC
Source organism: Candidatus Gastranaerophilales bacterium (assembly GCA_947624685.1). Taxonomy (GTDB): domain Bacteria; phylum Cyanobacteriota; class Vampirovibrionia; order Gastranaerophilales; family Gastranaerophilaceae; genus RUG14156. The sequence goes on from CANQLJ010000076.1 coordinate 4,393, forward strand.
GAGTTATCGATTTTTAATTGGATTATTTTTGCCAGCGCTTCCGCTTCAAAAAAATCCGAATTGTAAATTATCCCAACTTTATTAAAAACTTTTGTCATAAATAAATATTATCAAAAAAATAAAATAAAAAAATCAGCGATATAGTTTGTAAATTAAAAGATTTTTTGCTAAATATTCGCGATTTTTGCTAAATATATCTACAAACATTCCTCATTGCAGCTCTTTGGGGGATGAGATTGCAAGCCCCGAAGCGCAATCTCTAAAGAAGGACATGTGGGAGTCTAAAGAGATTCTGAGTCAAGCTCAGAATGACGAAAAACACTTTTTGAAAAATACTCTACTCCGTCATTGCGGGCCCCGACCCGCAATCTCTAAAGTATGTAATCCTCACATTTTCGGACGTTCACTTTTCTTTCTTTGTATTTCGGCGCTTGAGAGACAAAGAAAGAAAAGTGAACAAATCAAAGAGGAAAAATTACACGCTAAGGAGATTGCGGGTCAAGCCCGCAATGACGGTTACATTTTTATTGCAAAATATTAAGCATTGTAATATAATAATATACAAGGGCAAGCCCTGTTCTAAACCCCCGCTCTTGAAACACAGTCTTGTTAAGACCCAATGTT
>CANQLJ010000077.1 GCA_947624685.1 Candidatus Gastranaerophilales bacterium
CCCGCTTTCTTTTCTTTGATGGGCGATTGAACAAAGAAAAGAAAGCGGGCAAATTGCAAAAGCAATTTGCTAAAAAATATTTTTGACTTTTACTAAAAAGTGAACAAATCAAAGAGGAAAAATTACACACTCAACAGATTGCGGGTCGGGGCCCGCAATAACGGTTACATTTTTATAAATTACTATACATGGTCAGATGTTGAAGCAAGTTCAGCATGACAGTTTACTTAGATGTGAAAATTCTAATCACCTACTGAATAAAAAAAGTGCCCATATTAATAAATAGGGCACATATCAAAATACAAAAAATAACATGAAATTTATATTTTGGTGTTAAACTACTAATATCACTCCCTAAATTCGCATCTGTGCGGGTCGCCATCTACTCCTAAAATTGCAGTTCTATTGCTACTTCCACTTCTGTTGGTATATTCTATAATTAAAGTAACAGGAACAATTACTGTTCTACCCATAAAAACAAATGATAAACTCCGTGAATTATTAGTTATATAACAAGGTAGATTTGCCCATTCGTAACATTTTTGACCATTACCAGAATAATGACTGGCGTAATCACCTCCCTCACATTGGACTTCTATATCAGAATGATAACCCGTACCTCGTGGAAAAAAGGTGCAATAATCGCAATATGTAACACCTTTACAGCTTGTACCCATGTTTGTAAATCCCTCTGCACACGCTAAACACCCTCCATTGCTTGAGCATGCAAGACAATTAGGTATTGCGGTTGAACATGCTACACAATTCCCATCTTTTAACGTTTCTCCTGCAGGGCAGCTTTCACCGCCCTTACTTATACAAACTACACCCCCTTGTTCTTTTGTGCTACTGCCCTCGGGACATGAGACTTTTGTCATGCCGTCGCACATGGAATTAACGGGGCAGATGGTGCAGGTTGTGCCATCTAAATAGTAGCCCGAATCGCATTTTGTACAGATATTTGATTGACAAGTTAAACAATTTGTCCCAAATTTTGTGCTGCAATCGACGCAAGTGCAATTTTTAATATCCTTATATTGGGATAAATTGCAATCTTTGTTACAAACAAGACAAGCGTCTTTTTCACAATTGACGCAATCGTCTCCAAAATTTTCTTTACATTTTTTAATGGGTAAACCTCCGCCACCGCCTCCTTGCGAGAGGGTTGCGGACGATTTTTTCATCTTTTTTGTCACAATCGGAGCCATTGCGCTCATTATACAAGACATCACAATTAGGCCCACAAGTATTTCCACAAGGGAAAAAGCGTTTTTATAAACGGATTTTTTAAAATGGTTAAAATGGCCCTTTTTAAAATGACCTATATTAAAATAGGCTTTTTCACGCAGGCGCAAAACACCCTCGATATTTTTTGTTAAATTTTGCATTTTCATACCTCTAAAATATTTCATTAACATTATAGCACAAATTAACATCATGTAAACATGCATCAATAAAGCAATATAGACTAATTTTGTAATATAAATATTACTGTAATATTTATATTACGTGCAAGCATGTATATATGGGTATACGTAAGCTTCGAAACGATATAGGAAAAAAAATTAAAAATTTGAGATTAGATAAGAATTTATCTCAAGAAAAATTGGCGGAATGCGTGAATTTGTCGCGCGAACATATCTCATGTCTTGAGAGGGGGAAAAATTCCGTAAATCTTGAGACATTATATAATTTGGCAAAATTTTTTGAAATCAGCATCAAAGATTTTTTTTAAAATTTTTATTTCTAAATTGAAGCGTCGTTGTTGTCCATTTTTTTTAATTTGCCGTCAATTAGAATATAGTTAATATCGGAGGTTATTTGATTGTCTTTTTTTGAAAAAGATTTATTGGAATAATATGAGACAAGGTTGTTATCTTTGAAGCCGAATTCCTGCTGTGCCTTGTAATCGCCCGAGATATTTATGTCTGTTTTTTCTTGATATAAATTTAATTCGTCGCTTCCGTCAAAGCCATAGTACATCTCGTGTTTGCTGTTTTGGCCGTCGGGGGTCAGAGTGCAATCTTCGCAATAGGAAATTAAGCCGCCTTTTTCATCAAAACAAGTTAGTGTTCCGTTTGCAACACCTTCATCATCTAAAATTACTTCCGTTGCAACGTCATGTATTCGGCCTTCCAAATTGCCATATTGCCACATTTCATCCATTGCCATTGAATCGTCTTCATAGTATTCGCAATTTTTGATGTAATTTGATAAAATTCCGTCGTCAAAGAAATTATAGACATCATAGGAACATATCGCAGGGTTAAATTCTTCGATTCTTGAAATGCGCCATATGTCTTCTTCTTCATTGATGTTTCTTAAAAATGTGCGTCTTTTTGGAGCTTGCTCGTTTTTGGTTTTTTCAAATTCATCTAAAACAAGAATGTCTTTTCCGTCTTGAACGGTTGCACAAAGGGAATATCTGTCGTTATCTTCAAGCTCTGATAAGTCTTTTGTGAGCAATGATAAAAGTTCATAAATTTCGGTTAATTTTTCCCGTGCGATTTTGGCGATTATTTTAGAATCGGTGATGAGGTCTTTTGAATAGACAAGAATTTCATCCGCGCGGGATTTTATTTCGCGCCCGGCTAATAATAAATCTTTTTCGAGGTTTTTTTGCGATTTAATTTCATTTTTGTTTGTTTTAGCCGTGTTGTCGGTTTTTTGTTCTTGGGTTGGTTTGGAATTTGTTTTTGAAAGGGTTATTTCATCTTTTGGGGGAGTTTTTTGAGATGATTTTTTGATTATTATTTCGTAGTTTGGCAGTTGAGGTAATTTTGGAAGTTTTGAAAATTTTGGAAATTGGGAGGAAAAGTTTTTCTTCGGCTTTTGATTTTTGTTTGCGCAAAATGGCGAATTAGTGAAACTGAGTGGGCTTATTTTCATAGTTTTAAATAGTCCTTAAATCTTATTTTATGTGTTTATATTAGTTTAAAGCTTGTCAAGAAAAAATTTTGCTATTTATTATTTAATTATGTTTGATAAGGTTTTAAACGTGTCTAATGTGGCGTTTAATATGGGTTTTAGGGTGTCTTCGTTTGAAAAATAAAGAATCACCAAAACGACAATTACAAAAACGATTAATGATAATAATGAAGTGCCTTTTTTGTTTTTGAGGTATTTAACGTCATATATTCCTGTTTTTGGGATGGAATAGGAGCTATATAGCCCGCGCTTTGAGCTGTAGCCGATTCTTGCGTTTTTCTTTCCAAAGCTTGTTGAAACGCCGGATTTGGTGATATTGAGCCTTAAGGGGCCAAGGTTAAGTGTTTTTCGAAATCTCATGGTTTTATATTAGCAAAAAAATAATAATCGATAAAATATTTTATTATTTTTTAGGGTGCAGTGTAGCTTTAAAGAGGCTTGACAATATATATTTATCTAATACCATGGGATTATACCTAAATAGAAGCTTAAAAAAACATTGTGGGCAGAAGCTTACGGTACCTTAAAAAAATATAAGAAAATTTGTGGCGACATGGCCAAGTGGTAAGGCAGGAGCCTGCAAAGCTCTTACCCCCGGTTCGAATCCGGGTGTCGCCTATTTTTTATTTTATTCTTATTTTTAGTGGCCGTTTAAGGCTAAATAGCTAAATATTAAGCCCTATTTAAAAATTCTTTCGATTTAAGGCATCTAAATAAAGAAATTTATATTTAAGCGCAGAATCTTCCCAAGAAAATCTCGCTTTGAGGCAATTATTAATAATATTTTTAAAATCTTCTTTTCTGTCGTAATATGTCCAAATTGCGTTTTTAATTTCATTTACCATTGATTGCGCGTCATAGCCGAGGAACTTAAAGCCTGTCGCATTGCTGTTCGGATAAGCAACAACCGTGTCATCAAGTCCGCCTACTGCTCGAACAATCGGGACTGTACCATATTTCATCGCTATCATTTGAGATATTCCGCAGGGTTCAAATAAGCTTGGCATCAAGAATAAATCCGCAGCTTTATAGATTTTGTCCGATAAATCAGCTTTAAAATCAACCCAGGCGCGAATATTTGAAGAATTATTCGATGCCCAGATGAGCATATTTTGATAGCCTTCATCGCCCGTTCCCAAAAACACAAAGTCGCAGGGTTGATTCATGAGTTCAAACTTTGCAAAATCAACCAAATCAAGCCCTTTTTGATAGACAAGTCTTGATACCATTGCAATAAGGGGCCTATGCGGATTGACAGGCAAACCGAACATCTGTTGAATTTCTTTTTTAAATTTTGGTTTTTCTTTAATGTTAAAAGCTTTTTTATCATATTTTGTGCCGTTTAAAATGCCGCAGAGCTTATAGGTTTGGCCTCTTAGAGTATAATCCATTCCTTCTCCAAAGTCTCCGCCTAAGATTTCTTGAGCGTATCTTGGAGAGACTGTTGTGATTTTATCGGCACAATAAAGGGCGCCTTTAAGCCAATTGACCCTTCCGTAGTGCTCAAGGCAATTATCGCGATAGACGTTATCCCATCTCATATTTGCAAAATCGATTATTGATTTATCGCAAGAACCTTGATAAGCGAGGTTATGAATCGTGAAAACGGATTTTGTATCTTTATAAAAATCATCATATTTATAGTTTGATTTTAAATAAACGGGAAGCATGGCCGTGTGCCAGTCATTTGCGTGGATTATGTCGGGCTTGAAGTTTAAGAGCTTAGCGTATTCTAATGTTGCAAGCGAAAACGAGACATATCTTTGCATTTCATACATTTCATCGCACCATTTCGGGTATACGACATTGAAACAGGAAAAATATTTCGGGTTATCTATAAAAAAGACTTTTATTTTTGTTTTAGGTATTGTTGTCATCTTCAAATTAAAGATGTGGCGAGAATAGCCCATATCAAGCGTAAGCGAGGAATTTTCGACAGGGATGATATTATATTTTTCTTGATCAATACAACCGTACAGGGGGGTGAATATCGCGCATTCAACAC
>CANQLJ010000078.1 GCA_947624685.1 Candidatus Gastranaerophilales bacterium
CCGGGTTCACCGATTGATTGAGCGGCGATGATACCGATTGCTTCACCAATGTCAACGGGTTTTTGTGTTGTCATTGACCAGCCGTAACATTTTTGGCAAATGCCGTATTCGAGCTCACATGTGAGAGTTGAGCGGACTTTTATCTCTTTTAAATTTACGGATTTGATTTTTTCTAAATCGTCTCTATCGACTGTTGTGTTTCTTTTAACCAAAATATTACCGTTCTCATCCACGACATCTTGTGCTATGGTTCTTCCAAGTAACCTATCTTCCAATGAAACGATAACATCTTCACCATCTGTGATTGCGGTTAAATTGATGTATTTATCTGTGTGGCAGTCTTCATCTCTTATAATGACATCTTGAGCAACGTCAACCAGACGTCTTGTTAAGTACCCCGAGTCTGCTGTTTTTAACGCAGTATCAACAAGACCTTTTCTGGCGCCGTATGAAGAAATAACGTATTCGGTACAGGATAAGCCTTCTTTAAAGTTTGATTTAATAGGTAAGTCAATGATTTGACCTTGTGCATCAGCCATTAAGCCACGCATACCGACCAATTGCGATACTTGGGATAAATTACCGCGGGCGCCTGAGAAAGCCATCATATAAACGGGGTTTAAACGGTTGAAGCCTTCGACAACTTTTTCCGTTAATTTTGCGGTTGTTTCGCTCCAAGTGTCGATAACTTTTGTGTATCTTTCAACTTCGGTGATTTCGCCTTTTAAATAGCGTTTTGTCGAACGTTCGATTTCGTCTTGGGCTTCTTGGAGAAGTTGTTTCTTTTCTTTCGGGACCTCAAGGTCTTTGATTGAAATTGTTGTACCGGATTTTGTTGCATATTTATAACCAAGGTTTTTTAGGTTATTTGCAAGTTCTGCGGTTTTTGCTCCGCCCCATTCAAGATATACTTGAGATAGAAGCTGATTAAGAGCTTTTTTATTCATTACCTTATTGATAAACTCAACGTGTTTTTTCTTTTTTGAGTTTTCAGGAGTTAATGTAGTCATATATTTTTTTACCTCATTATTGTTTAATTTATTACTATCAATGTATTATTCGGATTTTATGATAAAACGGATTTTCTAACCGTTTCATTGAATATTATTCTTCCGGGAGTTGTTTCGATTCTGTGGCCGTTTTCATCTCTTACGATGATTTTATCGTGCAATTTCAACACGCCTGTGGCATGTGCTGCCATAACGTCCGTGAAATCGTGGAAATAGCCCTTAATCGGAGCGTTATTGTCTTTAATAATCGTCAAATAATACATTCCCAAGACCATATCTTGTGTCGGGGTAATGATTGGTTTACCTGTTGCGGGAGCCAAGATATTGTTTGTTGCAAGCATAAGCATTCTTGCTTCCGCTTGAGCTTCGATAGACAATGGAACGTGAACCGCCATTTGGTCACCGTCGAAATCGGCGTTGAATGCGGTACAAACCAAAGGATGAAGCTGAATTGCCCTTCCTTCGACCAGTACCGGTTCAAATGCTTGGATACCGAGTCTGTGAAGCGTTGGAGCACGGTTTAACATAACGGGGTGGCCGTCAACCACTTCTTCTAAAATATCCCAAACAACGGCTTCTGAGCGTTCGATTTTTTTCTTAGCCGATTTAATGTTTTGAACCAAGCCGCGCTCGATTAATTTATTAACAACAAACGGTTTGAATAATTCAATTGCCATTTCTTTGGGTAGACCGCATTGATGAAGCTGTAATTGCGGGCCGACAACGATAACCGAACGGCCTGAGTAGTCAACACGTTTACCTAATAAGTTTTGACGGAATCTGCCTTGTTTACCTTCAATGATGTTTGATAGTGATTTTAAAGGTCTGGAATTGGGGCCAACGACGGTTCTTCCGCGTCTGCCGTTATCAATTAGTGCGTCAACCGCTTCTTGGAGCATTCTTTTTTCGTTTCGAACGATGATTTCGGGCGCTCCCATTTCAAGAAGTCTTAAAAGGCGGTTGTTTCTGTTGATTACACGTCTATATAAGTCGTTTAGGTCGGATGTTGCAAATCTTCCGCCATCTAATTGAACCATCGGACGAAGATCGGGAGGTGTGACAGGCAAAACATCCATTATAAACCAAGTCGGTTCGGTTCCCGATTCAATTAAAGATTCAACTAATCTTAAACGTTTGATTAATTTTGCTCTTTTTTGAACGGAACCGCCTGCGCTATCTAATTCTGTTCTAATATCGTTTGCTAAGTCTTCAAGTTTAATCTCGGATAACAATTCTTTAATAACCTCAGCGCCGATACCGACTTTGAGCTTTGTATCTTCATTTTCCATTATGAAATCTTCATATTCTTCTTCGCTCAGAAGTTGGAATTTCTTGAAGGGGCTGTCTGCGCCATCCACTACGACATAGTTATTAAAATATATGATTTGTTCAAGGTCTTTTAAAGTCATATCCAAAAGCAAACCAAGGTATGATGGGATGCCTTTTAAAAACCAGATATGAGAAACAGGTGCAGCGAGCTTAATATGACCCATTCTGTGACGACGAACCTTAGAATCGGTTACTTCGACGCCGCAGCGTTCACAGATAATACCTTTGTGGCGAACACGTTTATATTTTCCGCAAAAACATTCCCAGTCCTTGGTAGGCCCAAAGATTTTTTCGCAAAATAAACCGTCACGTTCGGGCTTTAAGGTTCTATAGTTAATTGTTTCGGGTTTTGTTACTTCCCCGTATGACCATTTCAGAATTCTTTCAGGCGATGCTATAGATATTCTTATATAATCAAAATAATCAATACTTGTAGCCATTTATTCTCCTTTGATTTTATTAATCTTATCTTTATTAGTCTTTAAAACTTGCGGATGTGTCAAAAAAGTCGATATTCAAGAGTTCCGAGTCGATGTCTGATAATACTCTTTTGGGAGCTGATTTTCTCAAATCATCAGTATCGCTCATTAAATCAACTTCTTCGCCGCCTTTTTTAGATACTGCAATATCTAAGCCGATGCTTTGAAGTTCGCGAACCAATACCTTAAATGACTCGGGAATACCGGGGCGCGGGATATTGTCGCCTTTGACAATTGCTTCATAAGCACGGGAACGACCGTTGACATCGTCTGATTTGATGGTGAGCATTTCTTGAAGGGTATAAGCTGCGCCATAAGCTTCAAGAGCCCAAACTTCCATTTCACCGAATCTTTGACCGCCGAATTGCGCTTTACCACCCAAAGGTTGTTGTGTGACAAGCGAATATGGGCCTGTGGAGCGGGCGTGGATTTTGTCATCAACAAGGTGGACAAGTTTTAATATATAAGATACACCAACGGCAATCGGTTCATCAAAAGGTTCGCCCGTTCTGCCGTCATAGAGTGTTACTTTTCCGTCTTCTCTAACCCAATCGATGCCTTTTTCTTTAATACCTTTCAAAAGTTCTTCTCTGGTATTTTTTTCCGATTGGTTAGCACCGTACATTTCATCAAACAACGGTGATTCATAGTGATTTCCGGTTAAATATGATGCTAAACCCAATAAATGTTCATAAGTTTGGCCAACGTTCATACGGGAAGGTACGCCCAGAGGATTTAACACAATATCTATCGGGGTACCGTCGGGTAAAAACGGCATATCTTCTTTCGGTAATATTCTTGAAACAATACCTTTGTTTCCGTGACGTCCGGATAATTTATCGCCGACCGAGACCTTACGTTTTTGAGCTATATAAACTCTTATAACCGTATTTGCTCCGGGCGGCAATTCGTCGCCTTTTTCTCTGTCGAATACTTTGACGTCGACTACGCGGCCGCCTTCGCCATGGGGTACGCGAAGAGAATTATCTTTAACGTCACGAGCTTTTTCGGCAAATATCGCTCTTAAAAGCTTTTCTTCGGGCGGATGTTCAGATTCGCCTTTTGGCGTGATTTTGCCGACTAAAACATCGTCTGCGTATACACGAGCGCCGATTCTGACGATTCCTCTTTCGTCTAAATGGCGAATAGAATCTTCTGAGACATTGGGGATTTCTCTTGTAATTTCTTCGGGGCCGAGTTTTGTTTGACGGGCATCAATTTCAAGTTTTTCTATATGTAGCGAAGTGAATACATCGTCATAGACACATCTTTCGGATAATAAAATAGCATCTTCGTAGTTATAGCCTTCCCAAGGCATATAAGCAACAAGTACGTTTTTACCTAAGGATAATTCACCCATATTTGTTGAAGCGCCGTCTGCTATAACGTCTCCCGCTTTAACCTTGTCGCCTTCTCTTACGATTGGTTTTTGGTTAATGCAAGTGTCTTGGTTTGAGCGGACATATTTCAATAATTGATATTGATGGACATTTCCTTTTGTGTCTTTGATATGGATTTCTTCGCCCATAACTTTTACAACCGTTCCGTCTGTTTCAGACACGATAACCATTCCGGAATCTCTTGCGACACGAGCTTCTAAACCTGTTCCAACAACGGGTCTTTGTGTAACTAAAAGCGGTACGGCTTGACGTTGCATGTTTGAACCCATCAATGCACGGTTAGCATCGTCGTGTTCAATGAATGGAATTAACGATGTTGCAATTGAGATAATTTGGATTGGCGAAACGCCTACATAGTCGACTTTTGTGGATTCGCCCATCGTAAATTCACTTCTGTATCTGACAGGAACATATGGGTCTTTGATTTTTCTGTCTTTTGTAAGTTCAATATCAGCAGGTGCTACACGATAGTTTTCGTCTTCATCAGCCGTTAAATAGTGGACTTCATCCGTTACTTGACCGTCTTTGACAACGAAGAACGGTGTTTCAATGAATCCATAGTCATTAACTCGAGCATGTGTTGCTAATGAATTGATAAGACCGGCGTTGGGGCCTTCGGGAGTTTCAACCGGGCACAAACGGCCATAGTGTGAAGGGTGAAT
>CANQLJ010000079.1 GCA_947624685.1 Candidatus Gastranaerophilales bacterium
CTCACGCCTTCTTTTCGGTTCACTTTTCTTTCTTTGTATTTCGGCGCTTGAGAGACAAAGAAAGAAAAGTGAACAAAACGAGATGTGAAGAATATCATATCCAAGGTGAAGAGATTGCCGGTCGGAGCCCGCAACGACGGGTTTAAATTGCGCTTCGGGGCCCGCAATGACGGGGTCGTATCGCACTTTGTGTCCGCAATGACGGGTGTATTTTTATTAATTACTATACTTGGTCAGATGCTGAAATAAATTCAGTATGACTGTTTACTTTTTTATGAAATACTACCATTAATCAGATGCTGAAACGCTCACAGAGAACAGAAAATTACGCTTACGCTATTTTCTAGTCAGTTCAGCATGACACTATACAGGGATGCGAAAATTCTAAACATTCTTTAAGAACAAAAAATCCTATACACTTAATAAAAACCAACGCGAAGGGTGTCATGGCGCCACAAGGGGTGCAAGCCAAAAACACCCAAAACATCCAAAAACATCCAAAACACCAAAAACACCCAAAAATCTCTTTAAAGCTTTAAACCTAACAAACAACCTTAGTACCTATTTCATTTACCAAAATTTACTCGAACTTCTGAAACTCTTACAGGATAATAAAAAACGACCATTTTATTGTCGGTCGTCTAGAAATTGGAGAATAGGAGACTCGAACTCCTAACCCCCTGCGTGCAAAGCAGGTGCTCTACCAATTGAGCTAATTCCCCAGTCTTATTCAATTTTGGCCGCCGGCTTCGCGGATTAATTATAACCGAGCGGGCTACGAATCCTATGGTAAAATAAACAAAAAAAATAATCAAGTGTTTTTTTAAATATTTTTTATTTTAAGATATTTTTATCCTCAAAGGCCCGCCCCATACATGTCTCAGCACATCTACCTCATAAAAGCCCAATTTCTATAGACACTTCAACCTACCCGCCTCATAAAAACCCAGCCCCATGGACACATCAACCCCATCTGCCTCATAAAAACCCCAAACTCACCCCCTCAAACCACCCCTGCATCCGCCCCAAGGCACAACCCCATAAGCTAAAGCCCGCTCAGGCTTTAAACCGAAGCGGGCTTTAAAGAATTTTTAACAACACAAATCATTAGGCCATGCAATCGAGCTTTTGCCCCGTTCCTTGCATCGGGATGGGTTTAATTGGGGCGGGATTTGGGTTTGGCTGCTCGACAATTCGATTTTGTCTTTGAGCGGTTTGCGCAATTTTTCCCAAATGGCTTTCGTATGATTCCCTCGGAGAAGCCGGCTCGTTGGCGCCAAATGATATTGACGAGTATTTTAGTGAAGGTATCATTTTATTCTCCTTACAACACAATTTTATAAAACCCAAGCAAAATTAAAATTGCTTTTTCGAGCTAATTATAGCATATTATATTAATTTTTGCAAAGAAGTTTTATTATTAATGACCCAAATTTTTTATCGCGGCGGAAAGATTGATGTTTGCGACATCATAGCCGGGGAATTCCTCGTTTGTGGTCCTTGTGTAAGGAATATTGCGGTTGTCGATCTTCTTTTTGATGATTGCAGCGCCTTTTTTGGGCACAACTCTGAATTCTTCCTTATTCGCGTCAACTACCATATCTTTGCCGTTTTTATTAACATATCTTAAAATTTCGGTCAGTGATTTATTGGTGTCATCTTTGATGTAAACGCTGTTTCCAACGAGTTTTCCGTCTAAATCGGTCTTTTTGATGAAAACATAGCTTGGAGATTGGATGCTTTGGTTTTTGTAATTAACTTTTGATTCGATAACCTGCTGGCTATAGGCTTGTCCGTCCTTTTTATAGACCAAAACCGGCTCGCGATAAGTCTTTTGCTTTTCAAACATGCTCGAAGTGCCGTCGCACATTTTATTATAGTCAGCGCCATTTATAAACGTGCTTTTTCTTAATTTTCCGTCTTCATAGATAAACAGTGCTGGATTATCGATGTTTCCGATTGATTTTATATAAGCGCCGTCATGAGGGATTTCGCTTGAAACGCTGATGCCGTCGGGGATTGTGATTTGAGGTTTAGCCGGTTTTTCGCTTTTTTCATTTAAAAATCTTTTTTGAAAAGCGATTTTGATTTTTTTCCATAACCCTGCACTTTGCGCCTTTTCGCTATCCATAGATGCCTGAGCTATAGCTTCGCTCGATACTTGCGCACCCGCTTCGCTTGTCGCATCAACTATTTCCGCTTTTAAAACAGCTTCGGGTTCAAATGAATCCTTTTCTACATCAATCGTTTGGGCCTTTGGAATCGGTTCAAAAGCTTCTTTTGCCGCATCATCCAAAGGATTTTTTTCCGGGCTTAATGCCGCATCTTGAATCGGGTTTTCGATTGGCTTTTGAATCGAAGCTTCCGCCGCCGTTTTTTCTTGAGTTATCGCCTTTTCTTGCGCCGCCATCGTTTTTTCTTGAGCTGCTGCCTTTTCTTGAGCTATTGTCTTTCCTTGAGCCAAAGCGCCTCGGATTTCATCCCCTGCCTTATTTTCTTGTATAGTAGCTTGTTGAAGCGCTGCTGCTGCCTTATTTTCGGCGGGACTTTGGTTGTGTAATGTTTCTTCAATCGATTTTAATTCATTAAAGTTTTTTGAAACTTTTTCGCCGTTTTTAATTACGTCAATCCTGGCTAAACTTACAGCATCGTGCGTCAGCGCAACCGACTCTCTAACTGAATTAGTCAATTTCGATAATGTATCAATCGATTCTTGAATCGTTTGGGCGGATTTTGCCGTCAAAGCGCCATTTTTTGCCATATCGTCCAATTTTTCAGACATACCGTTCAATTGCGTCAAAAGGCTTTCAACGGCGTCCGGCGTCTTTTCCGTACCCATTTTGTTGATGTCGTCTTCGATTTTAACAAACATATCTTGGATATTTTGGGCCAATTCGGCGCTTTTTTTGTCCGCAATCGACAAAGAACTTGTCGTAGTGTCGTTTATAAGGGTTGATAAGTCCTCTTGAAGCTTGTCGAGCGTCGAATCAAACTTTTCCGATAAATTGTCAAACTTTCCTTCAAGGCTCTTTGCTTGGTCGTTCATTGCGTTACTTGCTGTTTCTACGGCGTTTTGGAAGGTTTTTGAATTTTCTATAACCGCATCAGACAATTTTTCGTTGCTTTTGGAAAGTGTGCCTAAAAATTCTTGAATTTGCGAAAGTTTTGCCTGGATTTCGCCTTGAGCCTTCTGTATTGCTTCATTTGCGGCTTTATCCGAAGAACCCTGCGTCAATGACGCGCCTTGGGGCAATTTGTCCCCTAAAGCTTTAATGGAATTTAAAAGATTTTCCAACGCCAAAGCCGTTTTCTCGTCCGGTTGTGCTGCGACATTTTGGGTATTTAAAAGCTTATTAACGTTTTCTAATATGGCATTAAGCGGCTTTTGAACGTCGTTTAGCGCGCTTTGAGTATTATTTGCGTCGACTTTCTTGTTTAAATTATCGATTGCACCGTAAAGCGCGTCGAATTTCTTTTGCAAATCGGCAAATTGATTGCCTTTCGCCTTGTTTTTATATAACATCACGCCTTGAAAAACAATCGTCGCGGCCATTAGCGCCCCAAAGGCAAGCTTTGGAAGATTGCTTTTCAAAAAGATATTTCTCCTTGAAAATCTCGTTTGCGCCTCATTTTGAATATCACCCGAAACGCTGCTTTGTGCGCCATATTGGGCATTATTTTGCCTGTTTATAAAATTTCTTTTTGAACTAAATGGTGTAAAATTAATCGACTTGACAGCCATGATTTCTAAGCTCCTTGTGCTGGTGTTTTATAATTATCATTCATACAAGGTTCAAAAATATAAAATTTTTCCTAAAATTTTACAAAAGTTTACAAAGTTGGGGGTTACATTGACTCTAAAGCCCCCACATTTGCGGATGGAGGTTGTATAGGGGGTTAAAGCTTTGTGGTACAGCGTACTGAATAAGCGTCACGCATATCTGTGGCGGGCCCAAACAGATTAACAAAGCCCAAGTGGTAGTAGCGAGCATTACTCCCGCTGGAATAACTACCCCAAATATTAAATGGGTAGCAGTAGCCATCGAGCGAGCCCGAACAACCATTCTCAATCCAATTGCATCGAGGAGCAAAAGTGGATGAATCAGAGTCGCAAAGACACAATCCGCTATCCCCTTTATTTGCTGTATAGTTGTATAATTGTCTAATCACATCATCTGTAGGCAATGTCCAATCCTTACCCCCTGCCTTAAAACTTTTGCATATTGCATCCCCGGCATTCCAATTACAAACCGTCCGTCCGCAGCCTGAATAAGAGCACATCCCTGAACTTGATCCGCTGTCACAACTTTGGCTTGGTACTTTCCAACAACACTTCTTCGTCGCAGAGTCACAGCTCCCCCCAACTCCAACACTCGTCACCCCGGCAGAGGACGGTATATCCAACCACCCAGCTCCATCTCCCATGTTCCTCTTTGTAACACAGACTTTCTTTCCATTAACATTAATAAGCATAAAGTATTCTTTAGGTAACCCCGGACATACATTCCCCGCTTCACATTTCCCATCCTTTAATTCATACCCTTCTTCACATTCTAAACACGTATCCTTATTCACACACTTTGCACACCCTTCACCACAATCCACACACTTCCCCCCACTACCACTAACACTAACACCATCCCCATTACCATTATTATCATACTCCCAATACGTCCCATCCGCACACACTTCCCTACATTCCCTCAGATTATACGACACTAATCCCCCAATACAACATTTTTGTTTCCC
>CANQLJ010000080.1 GCA_947624685.1 Candidatus Gastranaerophilales bacterium
CTTTCTTTGTTCTTTGTACCTTTGCAATACCACCCGTTGTTGCATATGTTCTTCATCCCTGCATTGTCTCCTGTCTCAGGACAATAGTATCCCGCAGGACAGTCTATACATTTCGTCCTATCTTCCCCTTCATACGTTCCCCCACTACATACCTTGCAATATACAGATCCCCTCCCTTTACCATTATTCCCTATCCTTCCTTGAGGACATAGCACCTGCCCCGTGCTGCCAAGGGTGCAGGATGTGGATGGAAAAATATGTTTGTGGTACAATCAAAAAGTGTTGTTTTAGGATGTTATTTTAAGGAGAATAAAAAAATGAAAATCAATTTTGCGCCCGCATTGACCGCTGTTTCGCCATCGAAAACCAAAAACAATGTTTTAAAATTCAAAAAATTTCAAAACAATCTTCAAAATAATTATGGCAAAAATATTTACGGACATTCTTATAAGCAGGGTGAAAACTATGCAAATTCAAGAGAAATAATCAAAAATTATAATATTTCGACGATTAATTTTACATCGAAAAAATTTGATTTGGGCGAGGATTTCGAGGAAATTACTTTAGATAACATCGAAAATGTTTTGCCGCTTTATGAAAAATATCAAAAAGGAATGAACCAAAAAGTCGACAGAGAGAAGCTTTCGCAATTTATTAAAGACGAACTTGAAGGGCAATCGCAAATTTTTTCAATCAAACAAGATGGTGAAAATGTCGGATTTATCCATTTTTCGCTGACGCGCTCGACGATTGATATGTGTCCGTTTTTTACGATTCAAAGCGTGTTTGTGGACGAAAATCAAAGAGGCAAGGGGCTTGCAAAAAAATTAGTCAACAAAGTCAAAGACTACAGCGTTTTTAAAAACTATAAAGGGATATTCGTCAAGACTCTTGCGAAAAACGAAAGTTCAATGAACATGTATAGAAATCTCGATTTTAAAGACGAAAGCACAAAATATGGCGTTTTCTTTTGGGCAAACGACAACGTCTTAGACTATAAAAAAGGCTATGTAAACACAAAGTAGCAATCAAAAAGATAAATATAACAGGCATAAAAAGATGCCCGTAAAATTTAATTAAAGTTTTAAGGGCATCTTCGAATTTATATGTGGTGTGTATATTATGAACTAATCCGGGAACAAGCCGGGAACTAACTAGAACTGCAAACCAGCTTCGCGAGCAGCTTCCGCAAGAGCGGCAACTCTGCCGTGGTATAAGAAACCGCCTCTGTCAAAAACAACGCCTTCAATACCTTTAGCGAGAGCTTTTTTTGCAACGTCAGCGCCGACAATTTTGGCTGCTTCGATGTTTCCACCATGTTTTAAGTTTAATTCTTTAACTTTTGAAGAAGACGAAACAATCGTAACACCGTTTACATCATCGATAACTTGCGCATAGATGTGTTTTGTCGAGCGATAGACTGCCAAACGCGGCCAAGTCGCATCTCCGGAGATTTTGAGACGTACTCTTTGGTGTCTTTTTCTTGTTTGTTCTTTTTTGTTAATTTGTTTAATCATTTCTTTTTCCTTTCACCAAAACCGATTCTTGTTTGCGCCAAGTCGGTTTATATTGGCAACTTATGTGTAATTTATTTGTTTTTAAGCTTAAGATAAGCTTTTTTATATTTTATCTTAGGCTTAGACTTAAGCTATGAGCCTATTTTTTACCGGCTTTTCCGGCTTTTCTTGCGATATATTCACCTTCATATTTAACGCCTTTTCCTTTATATACTTCCGGAGGACGTTTCGAGCGAATCAAAGCGGCAACATCGCCGACCATTTGCTTATTGGAGCCGGAAACGGTGATTTTTGTGTTTGCTTCAACTGCAATTGTGATGCCTTTTGGGGGTTCGATAATAATCGGGTGGGAATAGCCCAAAGAAAGATTGATTGAGCTTCTTTGCATAGCGGCACGATAGCCGACGCCGACGATTTCGAGTTTCTTTTCAAACGGAGTCTTAACTCCCGTTATTGCATTTGAAATCAATGTTCTGAATAATCCGTGAAGACTTCTCGATTTTCTTTCGTCATTTTTTCTGTTTACGATAACTTCTTTATCTTGGACAATGACTTCGATTTCACAAGGAAATTCAACGGATTCCGTGCCTTTTGAACCTTTTGCACTCAAAACATTTCCTTCAACTTTAACTTCAACCCCATCGGGGATTTTTATTGGTAATTTACCGATTCTTGACATTTTTTATCTCCTTTTGCTTTTCAACTATAAGCGGGAACGCATCGCGCATGAACGAGATTTTATTTGTTCTTTGCGATTTAACCCATATTTTTACTATGATTTTTTAAATTTGTGATTTTGAATTTTTAACTTGATTTGAAATTTATCAAACACTACCAAACGTAGCACAAAACTTCGCCGCCAAGCTTGCTGTCACGAGCTTGTTTTTCGGTCATCAAGCCTTTTGATGTCGAAATAACGGCAATACCCATACCGTCAAATACTCTGGGCATGTTTTTAGCTTTGGAATAAACTCTTAAGCCCGGTTTGGAAATTCTTTGAAGTCCGCTGATTACGTTTTGACCGTTGTGATATTTCAAAACGACTTTTAAAGATTTAAAACCATCAACTTCTTCAACACAATAAGAATCAACATAACCTTCGTTTTTCAAAACTTTAATCAGTTGTTCTTTTAGATTTGAGCAGGGGATGGAAACTGCTTCATGCTTAGCCATCATGGCGTTTCTGATGCGGGTTAATGCATCAGCAATTGGATCAGATACTGTCATATTTTTCCTTTCTACTTGCAAGGACTACCCTTGTAGTTTAGTACAGCAAAGCCCGCTGAAGTGGGCTAGTAAAATATTAATTTAAACAAAATTTAAAAGCAAGGATTTTGCAAAATTTTGTAAATTTTAAAGGCAATAAACAATAAATATCAAAATATTAATTATTTAGAACCAATAAGACACCCCTATAAAGCGGAGTGTCTTATTATATGCATTTTTACTACCAAGAAGATTTGGTTACACCGGGCAATAAGCCTTGGTGAGCCATTCTTCTGAGGCAAATTCTGCAAATACCAAAGTCTCTATGGAAACCATGGGGTCTTCCGCAGATAGAACAACGGTTGTGAAGTCTTACCTTCGGGTATTTACCTTTTGCAGCAAGAGCTTCTCTTCTTTGTTCTTTGTTTATCATTGCTTTTTTAGCCATATTATAGTTATCTCCTATTGTTTTTAATTTTCGGCATCGTTGACTATTTTGTCTTAAAAGGCATTCCTAAGTGTTTTAAAAGACTTCTTGCTTCGTCATCAGTCGTCGCTGTGGTGATTATAGAAACATTCATACCTTTTACTATATCCACTTCATCATAATGAATTTCAGGGAATAAAGATTGTTCTTTTAAACCGAAAGTGTAGTTGCCTCTGCCGTCAAAACTTTTCGGGCTGACGCCTCTGAAGTCGCGGATTCTGGGAAGTACAACGCAAACCAATTTTTGGAAAAAGTCATACATTCTATCGCCTCTGAGCGTAACCATAGCGCCAACAGGCATCCCTTCTCTTAATTTATATGATGCGATTGATTTTTTAGCTTTGGTAGAAAGAGCTTTTTGGCCGGCAATTTTTGTTAATTGATTAACGATATTTTCAGCCAATTTAGAGTTATGCGAAGCTTCACCAACACCCATAT
Organism: Candidatus Gastranaerophilales bacterium; assembly: GCA_947624685.1. Taxonomy (GTDB): domain Bacteria; phylum Cyanobacteriota; class Vampirovibrionia; order Gastranaerophilales; family Gastranaerophilaceae; genus RUG14156. The sequence goes on from CANQLJ010000080.1 coordinate 3,649, forward strand.
TTAAAACTATTTTAACGAGTTTTGGGATTTGCATTTCATTTTTATATGAAAATTCTTCTTTTAATTTAGCTCTAACTTCATTAACATAGCGCTCTTTAAGATTACCTGTATGTTTTGACATTTCTTATTTCCTTATTCTTAGCCTTTGAAAATCTGTCAAAATGACCTGTCGATTTTCAATGCCCCACTATAGTGGTCTATACGGTCTATACGTCGATTGTTTCACCACATTTGATGCAAACACGAACTTTTTTGCCATCTCTGATTTCTTTTCTGACTCTGGTTGCTTTATCGCAAGATGGACAGCAAATCATAACTTTTGAAGCATTGATAGGCTTAGCAACTTTATTTAAACCGCCTTGTACACCAACAGCCGGATTTGCTTTTTGAGCTTTTGTAACAACATTCACGCCGTCAACCAAGACAGTGCCTTTTGAAGGATTAACTTCTTTTACGTTGCCTTGTTTGCCTTTATCGCGGCCGGAAACAACAATTACACGGTCTCCGACTTTCGTGTGAAGTTTTTTATTTGCCAAAGATTTACTATTTTTAGCCATTTTTATATTCCCATTTCTAATTATATTACTTCAGGAGCCAGAGAAATGATTTTCATGAAATTCTTTTCTCTTAATTCCCTTGCAACAGGCCCAAATACACGAGTTCCTCTCGGTGCACCATCTTTGTTGATGATTACTGCGGCATTATCATCAAATCTGATAACAGAACCGTCATTACGTTTGATGTCAGCCTTAGTTCTAACCACGACAGCCGTTACAACATCGGATTTTTTGACCGTCATATTTGGTGTTGCATCTTTAACAGCAGCAATGATAACATCGCCAACGCTTGCATATTTTTTATTACTTGAGCCCATAACACGAATGCAAAGCAATTCTTTTGCACCTGTATTATCAGCGACATGTAGTCTGGTTTCTTGTTGTATCATATTTACTACCTTATTCTTTCGTTACTTAGCGACGCTTACTATTTTAT
>CANQLJ010000081.1 GCA_947624685.1 Candidatus Gastranaerophilales bacterium
CAGAAGAAATATTGAAAAATTCTCATAACTTACCTGTAGAATATCCGTATATCTATAAAATAAGATACAATGACAATCCAAACAATGTTTATGACATAGTGGACAATAATACAAAAAAGGTAGGAGAAGTTATAAATTTAACACAGTCCGGAGATAAACCCCAATTTACATATGTTCACTCTTTTAAAATGGCGGACGATACAAAAAAATAATTATAAATTTTATATAATCAATCTACTCATTTTACTACACCATGACGCCGATATTATGATGCAGAAAAACAGAAAGGATAATTTATTATGAATGAAAATAAATTTATAAATGAACAACCGGAAAAAGTAGTTTTAACCCCGGACAGACAAAGAATTGAAATAATCGAAACTTTGCCTCAAAGAGCTTACGGGCTTTTTGATTCTGAGTCCGGAAAACAAATCGGTGACTTTATAAGCGGTAAAAAAGGTCAAGTTGAATTCAACAATTTATCTCCTAATAAAATCTATGACATCGGAATTATGGAAAAACAAGGAGAAGAAAAACCCGAATTCCAAATTAATTGGAACGAAATAATGCGTGATGGCTCGGATTTTATACTAAATAATCCTGAAAAAACACCGATTGTTTATCCGGGTGCGTATAGAATTATTGATAACGGCAAGTCATTTGATAATCAAATTTATAGTATTGTTGATGATAATAATAAAGAATTGGGTCAAGTTACAGAACTCTCGCCCGCAAACGATAAACCGGGAATCAATTTTATTCGAACTTTAAGAATTAAAGATGATAAATAAATTATTTATCCGGTGTCAAAAACTGCCGCAAGTCCATTTGCAAAAATATGCGAATGTATTTTGAATAAGTATTATTAAATTATATTCAATATTGGAAAGATCTGAAATAATTAAGTTGCGTTGTTGGGTTATATGGAAAGGAGATTGTCATGGAACAAGATAAATTTTCAAACGAAATGCCTAAAGTTACGTTAATTCCAAAGCCGAGAAGAATCGAGATAAATTGTACACAACAAATTCGAGCTTATGCACTATATGACACTAAAACAGGAGTACAAGTAAAAGACTTTGTAAAATGCGACGGCGGACAAATTGAATTTGATAACCTAGACCCCAATATGCACTATGATGTCGGGGTTATAGAAAATATTGGAGATATGGGGGGAGATGAAAAACCTCAGTTTGCAATAATGTGGAGTGAAGTAATGCGTGACACTACTGATGAGATATTAAAAAATTCCAACGACTTGCCCGTAAATTATCCTCGTGCCTATCGAATAAAATACAATGACAACAATTCAAACGGTGTTTATGACATAGTGGACGATAACGGCGAAACAGTTGGTCAAGTCACCAAATTATCATCAAAAGGAGATAAGCCTAAATTTGTTATGGTTTTTTCTTTCAGAATGAAAGATGATGGTACTCCCTAAACTTCATTCATCTCAGATGCACCCAGGCAACCCCTCCGGTGCTGCTTTCATTAAGTGCATAGGGAAATTATAAATGCTTCGATACGTCACCCTGAACTGGCGAGAATTTAGCGTGTAAGCGTAATTTTCTGTTCGTATGAAGCGTTTCAGGTCTCTTGAGGCTCCCACATGGGGTTCTTTAGAGATTGCGGGTCGGAGCCCGCAATGACGGAGCATGGTGGCATGTAAAAAGTGTTAGCGTCATGCTGAACTGACTAGAAAATAGCGCAAGCGTTATTTTCTGTTCTCTGTGAGCGTTTCAGCATCTGACCAATGGTAGTATTTTATAAAAAAGTAAACTGTCATGCTGAACTGACTAGAAAATAGCGCGCATCGTTATTTTCCGTCATTCTGAGCTTGACTCAGAATCTCTTAACCTTGGACATGTCCCTCTATAGAGATTGCGGGTTAAGCCCGCAATGACAGGTGCATTTTTGTGGGACTACTTATCCTGGTAAGACCCTGAAACAAGTTCAGGGTGACATGATACAGGGATGCGGCGATTCTATACAAGTTCTTTACCTGGTGTGGCTCCTGTGGGTATCTCGCAAGTGCTCCGCTAAGTCGCTTCGCATTGCTCGATTATCCTACGTCGCCATGGTACGGTTTCTCGAGACGCCAAAAGCTCACCGCTTTTGGCGTCTCGTCACACACCTATGCGGAAAACTTCATTCGCCAAGCCAAGTCTGGCTAGGCTCATTTGTTTTCCGTTTGCTCCTGTGGGCATTTCGGCTTTGGCTCGTACGCTTCGCGTGTACTCGCCAGCCTCAATTGTCCTACGTCGCCATAGTCCAGATTCCGCCCTGTCTGCCGTTGCTCAACGCAACGCCAGCACGGGCTTCACATCCTTATGCGGAAAACTTCGCTCACCAAGAGCGCACAAGCGCTCTAAGGTTCGCTCGTTTTCCGTTAAAAAAAAGCTCTTGGGTTTCCCACAAGAGCCTAGTAGCAAATACGGCATTTATACCTTTATTGACGCAAGAATTATAAAAAAGTTTCAAAATATGTAAAGAAATGTAAACATTTAAACAAAACCTGCAATTTTCGTTTTCAAAAATACTTTATTAAGACAAGAAAAGTATTTTAGATAAAGAGAGATTTTATGACAGAAGTTGAACTAAATGCTTTATTCAATATCACCCCCGAAAAAACGCAAAATGTCTATATGACAGACACAATCAAAAAAGCAGATGAAATTAGAAGAATCGTCAAAATCTTTTCAATCGCAAAAGAACAAAGGCAAACTTCAAAAAGCATCAGCGCAAGAAGCCTGGCGCCATTTAGAACAATTCTGATGAGCAACAACTAAAACCGCTTGTGTATGAGGGTTTTAAAGAATATGCGCCAAAGAATGGGCATATAATTAAGTTTCTAAAATGTCATAATTGAATTTTAGCAAATTTAAAAATTAAATCAAATACATCTGAGTGCTTGAGCAAGACTCGTTTTTGGCTAATTTTAACGGTGTTTTATTAGATTTATATTTTAGGCGGAAATATTATCATACAAAAAGGCAGCATCCAAAATGCTTTGGTACTGCCTTTTTTAGATTATCTTGTGTTTTATTTATTTTCGATAACAGCTTGAGCTGCGGCAAGTTTCGCTTGCGGGATTCTGAAGGGCGAGCAGGAAACGTAATTTAAGCCGATTTTGTGAGCAAATTTTACGCTGTCGGGGTCTCCGCCGTGTTCTCCGCAAATTCCGCCAACAAGACTTGAATTAACCTTTTTGCCTTTTTCCATAGACAATTCGATTAATTGTCCAACCCCTTTTGTATCAAGCGTTTCAAAAGGATTAGATGGAAGTATTTTTTGTTCAACATATCTGTTTAAGAACTTGCCTTCGGCGTCATCTCTTGAATAGCCAAATGTCATTTGAGTTAAGTCGTTTGTACCAAATGAGAAGAATTCTGCGTATTGTGCGATTTCATCGGCAGTCAATGCTGCACGAGGGATTTCAATCATGGTTCCGAATTTATAATCGACTTCGACACCTTTTTCTTTCATAACGTCTTTTGCAACACGAACCAAAATTTCTTTTGCGACTTTAAGTTCGTTCACATGGCCGATTAGAGGAATCATTACCCAAGGTTGAACGTTGTGGCCTTCTTTTTTAAGGTCGCAGCAAGCTTCAAATATTGCTCGAACTTGCATTTCGTTAATTTCAGGATATGTTAGACCAAGTCTGCATCCGCGAAGCCCCATCATCGGGTTAGATTCAGACAATCCTTCAACAATATGAAGAAGTTCTTCTTTTTCTTTATAGTCTTTATTTAAAGCCTTGAGCGTTGCAACTTCCGCAATTAGAGATTCTTTATCGGGCAAAAATTCATGTAGCGGCGGATCCAAAAGTCTTACTGTCAAAGGCTTGTCGCCCAATGCTTTAAACATTGCATAAAAATCGGAATATTGCATCGGAAGAAGCTTATCCAGCGCTTCTTTTCTTGCTTCTTTTGTTCCCGCAATAATCATCTTTTGAACCCAAGGAAGTCTGTCGGGGTCCATAAACATGTGTTCCGTTCTGCACAGGCCTACCCCTTGAGCGCCGAATTTAAGAGCGTTTTCAATGTCTTTTGGAGTATCGGCATTTGCTTCAACTTTTAATTGTCTTATTTCATCGACCCAAGAGAAGAATTTGTTCCAATTATCATCAATTTGAGCTTCAACAAGTTTAACGGCTCCCGCCATTACAAGCCCTTTTCCGCCATCTAACGAGATAACATCATCTTTATGATATACGGTTCCGTCAGCACCTGTTAAAGTTTCATTATTTAAGTCAATTTTAATATCTTCACAACCCGATACACAAGGTTTTCCCATACCTTTTGCAACAACTGCAGCATGGCTTGTTGCACCGCCTCTTAATGTTAATACACCTTGAGAAACAGCCATACCGTGGATATCATCAGGACATGTTTCTATACGAACAAGAATAACCTTTTCGCCGGCTTCGC
>CANQLJ010000082.1 GCA_947624685.1 Candidatus Gastranaerophilales bacterium
TCGGTACATTGCAGGCAATCTGTCGTAAATGTTTCCGTACAATTTTTACAAACACAATCATTAACTAAGATATATTGAGTCATTCCGGCAGCGTCACAAGAAGGAATTGAACAACTTATGCAGGTTTTTTTCTTTTTCCAGCAGAGGTTGCAATTTTCGTTTACGACATCTTTGCAATCGGCTGTAATATCGCTTCCGCCTGAAGTTGAGGCTGCGCCAATTGTAGTCCCCGAGGATTTAACTTTTTTTGTAATAATTGGCGCAAAGGCTGATGCGATGCAGGATATAACGATTAAACTTACCAAAAGTTCGACAAGAGAAAAGGCGATAAGTTTTTTAGCGCATTGTCTTGCGAGGGAGAATGGTTTGGGTGAAAGTCTAAAGAGATCCCAAATCAAGTTCGAGATGACGGAAAAAGGGTGTTTAAACGATTTTCCCGCGGCAGGCACAGGCCGGCCAACAGTTTCATGGTATTTTTGCATTTTGACTCTTTCTTTTTATTGTATTTGTATTTTGAAATTCATGTTTTTGTATTTTTAGAGGTTTTTTAATTAAATTAAGAATTGTATTTTGAATATTGTTTTAAATATTGTGTTGAAATTAGAATCTATAAACTCGACTTAAGATTATTTTAAGTTTTAATTATTTTGAATTTGATTTTACCTAATAAGTAAATTTAAGTCAATTATTTACCTAATATATCATTTCATGATTTTTAATTTAATTTAAAATATTTTTATGAAGTCCTTTTATGGCGGGGGTTTTGTGGCAAGAAAAAAACTTTTTGTTTTTTTATAAAAGTTTACATTATTTACCTCATAGGGGAAATTTTTGGTATATAAGGTAAGTTATTTATGATGAATGATATAAAAGTTCTTTTTGGCGCGAGAATAAAGGAGCTGCGCAAAAAAATGAATCTGACTCAGGCACAATTGGCAGAGATGGTTAATGTGGACAATAAACACATCAGCTGCATCGAGGCGGGGAAAAGTTTTCCTTCAAGCGAACTTATATACCGATTTTCGCGCGCATTTAGTACGGAGGTTAAGGAATTGTTTGAATTTTCTCACCTCAATTCGCCGAAGAATCTTAAGGAAGATATTCAAAAGATGATGGAGCGCCTGAGCGACGGAGAGCTCATTTTGGCGTATAAGTATATTAAGACGTTTTTGTTGTGAGGGGGTTATTGCGGGTCGGAGTGTGTGATGACGGGGTATAATGGTTTATATCTTTGTATAGTGTCACCCTGAATTTATTTCAGGGTCTGACCAAGTATAGCGGGCATTCTTCACCCCTCAGATTCCGAAACGCTTCATACGAACAAAAAATTACACTTGCAAGCCATTCTCACACCATCAAATTCCTAACATAATTATAATACTCATTATTCTTATAATGCTCGATATTCTTTAAAACTTCACTCTTTGTTATAAACCCCATCCGAATGGCGATTTCTTCAAGGCAGGCGATTTTTATGCCTTGGTTTTCTTCGATTGTTTGAACGTATTGCCCCGCTTGAATTAAAGACTTATGTGTCCCTGTATCAAGCCATGCAAAGCCGCGGCCCAATAATTCCACGTTTAATTTTGATTTTTCAAGATAAATTCGATTCAAATCCGTTATCTCAAGTTCGCCCCGTTTGGAGGGTTTTATGCTTTTAGCATATTCTATTACGCTGTTATCATAGAAATAAAGACCGACTACGGCATAGTTTGATTTTGGCGATAGAGGTTTTTCTTCAATTGAGATTGCTTTTTTATTTTCATCAAATTCAACAACACCGAACCTTTGCGGGTCTTTAACAAGATAGCCGAATATTGTTGCTTCATGGTTTTCTTTTGCGTTTTTAAGCGCGCGATGAAGCATCGCGGAAAAGCCTTGCCCATAGAAAATATTATCCCCCAAAACAAGCGCCACATCATCGTTTCCAATGAATTCTTCTCCTAAAATAAATGCTTGAGCAAGGCCATCGGGGCTTGGCTGGATTTTATAAGAAAAATTGAGCCCGAATTGCGAACCGTCGCCTAATAACTTTTTAAAATTATCAATATCATAAGGAGTGGAAATGATTAATATATCTTTAATTCCGGCTAACATCAAAACGGAGATTGGATAATATACCATTGGTTTATCGTAAACGGGCAAAAGCTGTTTTGATACCGTCATTGTTGAAGGATATAACCTTGTGCCGGAGCCTCCGGCAAGAACAATTCCTTTCATATTTATACTCCCACAGGCTCATTTTGGATTTTTCTTGAAGCAAGATAGTCGCTTAGTGCGCTTTTCCAATCTTTTGTTAATTTTTCATTGTTTTCATTAATCATCACGCTATAAGCGGGTCTTTTGGCTTTTGTTTTATATTCGGCGGATTTTACGGGGGTTAAATCGGCTTTGATATTTTCTTGAGCAAAAATTTCTTTGGCAAACTCATACCAGCTTGTTTGTCCGTCACAGCAAGTGTGATAGATTCCGTGGGGTTTGGTTAGGAGTTTTGTAATGGCTTGGATAAGCTCCATTGTTGAAGTCGGGCAACCTATTTGATCGTCGACAACTTTAATGGGTTTATTATCATTAGCTAATTTTATCATTGTTTCGACGAAATTTTTGCCATGGATACCGTACAACCAAGCGGTTCTTGCGATATAGAATTTTTTGCAATATTTTTGAACTTCCAACTCGCCAAGATATTTTGTTAAGCCATAGTTATTGATTGGATTGGGTTTTGCGCTTGGTAAATAGGGAACAGAGGAAGTGCCATCAAAAACATAATCGGTTGAAATATAAATCATTGTTGAATCGATTTGCCCTGCCATAATTGCGACGTTTTTTGTGCCTTCGACATTGAGTTTTTTTGCAAGGTCAATCTCATCTTGCGCTTTTTCAACATTTGTATAAGCGGCGCAATGAATTATTAAATCGGGGTGAATTTGTGTAATTTGAGCTTTCACTTGATTAAAATCAGTTATATCAAGGGTATCATAGTCCGTTTTAATTACATACATCCCAAGATTTTCTAAATACGGGCATAAATCCTGCCCCAGCATCCCGTTTGCTCCTGTTACCAATACTTTCATCTATACAAGGCTCGCTTTCTTCAGTTCAATATTTTGAATCCAACTTTGATTAGACAGATACCAATTAATTGTAAGCTTAATTCCTTCTTCAAAGGTGATTGAAGGTTTCCAGCCTAATTCAGCGGTTATTTTATCGTTTGAAATAGCGTATCTTCTGTCGTGACCAAGTCTATCTTTAACATATTCAATACTTGTTTCGTCTTTTCCCATAGCGGATAGGATTAATTTTGTAATTTCGAGGTTTGTTTTTTCGTTATGGCCGCCAATGTTATAGACTTCGCCAATTTTACCTTTATGAAGCACGGTATCAATTGCTTCGCAATGGTCATAGACATAAAGCCAATCTCGAACATTCATTCCATCGCCATAAACGGGCACTTTTTCATTTTTTAATAATTTTGATATAAAAAATGGGATTAATTTTTCCGGATACTGATAGGGCCCATAGTTATTTGAACAGCGGGTGTTCAGGGTCGGAAGTTTATATGTTTCATAGTATGCTCTAACAAGCATATCAGCACTTGCCTTTGAAGCGGAGTAGGGGCTGTTTGGAGCCAAGGGGGTAGTTTCATAAAAATACCCGGTTTTTCCTAATGAACCATAGACTTCATCTGTTGAGACTTGAAGGAATCTTTCAATACCTAATTCTTTTGAAGCTTGAAGAAGGTTAAGTGTTCCTTTGACATTGGTTTCTATAAAAATCTCGGGGTTTTTAATTGAATTATCGACGTGAGATTCTGCCGCAAAATTAACCACGCAATCGACATCTCTAATAATGTCATAGACAAGGTTTTTATCACAAATATTACCTTTGACAAAAGTGTAATTAGGATTATTTTTAACGTCGTCTAAATTTTCGATGTTTCCTGCGTAAGTTAAGGCGTCAAGGTTGATTATTTTATAATCGGGGTGTTTTTTTAGAGTGTGTCTTACAAAACAAGACCCGATGAAGCCTGCGCCCCCAGTAACCAATAAATTCATTATATCAGCTCCTTTTTATTAATCTCAGATAGTTTTGGCTGGATTTTATCTTTGTCTGATAATATGGGTTCAAAGTCAATTTCCCAATCAATATTTATATCCTTATCATTCCATAAAAGTCCTCTGTCTGCAAGAGGATTATATTCGCCCGATGCTTTGTATAATAATTCAGCTTCCGCTGATAACACAACAAACCCATGGGCGAAGCCTTCGGGGATAAACAGCATGTTTTTATTTTCCTGCGACAGTTCAACTTTGACATATTTTGAGTATGTGGG
>CANQLJ010000083.1 GCA_947624685.1 Candidatus Gastranaerophilales bacterium
TTCAGCATCTGACCAAGTATAGTTTATATTCTTCACCCTTTTGAACTATTCACTTTTCTTTCTTTGTCTCTCAAGCGCCGAAATACAAAGAAAGAAAAGTGAACCGAAAAGAAAGAAAGTCCCGGCTTGGTTTGATGTGGGTGCCGTTACGTGCACTAAGTTCGAGACGACACTCCCGCGCATCGTTTCCGTAAAGTTAGATATAATACTTCTTTACGCAGAGCGTTCCGTGCCGTCTCTCACTAAGTGCACAGGAAAACAATACCGCCCCTACAATAGGTCATTCTGAGTCAAGCCCGCAATGACGATGCATGGTTGCTTGCAAAAAGTGTTAGTGTCACGCTTTGCTCCTGTGGTGCTCGGGCTTACGCCCTGCGCTCCTACGTCGCCTATCAACAGTTCCGGCGAAAGCTCGTCGCTTCCGCCTGGGAGCCCTGGCTCATGCTTTGCTCCTGTGGAATTTTACTTCGTAAAATTCCTACGTCGCTTGGGTACGGTTTCGAGCTGTCCGCAAGAGCTCTCTTGTAATTTCTTAATCGCTCGCTTGTTTGGACTTCGCTTCAAGACTGCTTGTGCAGTCTTTTCGCTTCGCCACTGCTCGCTTTACGGACTTACATTTCGCTATCGCTCAATGTATCGTCCGTCAGAAATTACGCTCATCGCAACGTTGCTTCACCCTGGCTTACGCTTTCGATAGGTCGTTGCCAGCTCCATATTTAAAAAAAGAGAATTGATTAAATAAAAGTCAGTTCTCTTTTTTCATGCACTTGCTCATAAAGTTTCTTTACAAACAATTACAGAAATGATGTTTTTTGCTTATATTTTTTTTCTATGGTAAAATATTTTTTATTTTATTAAGGATTGAGTATGAGTGATGATATGAAAAATTGCCCGTATTGCGGGGAAGAAATTAAAAGTTCCGCCATAAAATGCAAACATTGTGGTGAAATGCTAAACAAAGATGAAAAAATCAGCTTTAATTTGTCCAAAAAAGCACTATTTAATGTCTTACCAATAGCATTAATTGTAATTGCGGCTATAATTACCCTTATATTTATCATAAACCATAACTCTTTACCGAAATGCGACAGTACAGTTGCCGAAAATCAGATAAAAAAAATTTACGAGAATAAAAGTCTGATATATGAAGATTATCGAAACGAAATTGACCATTTGTCTCTTGAATATCCAAAAACAGATTCATACGATAAAGATATACAAAAATATACATGTTCCGGCGTTTTAAATTTCCATGCCAAAGAGGATTCGGACGGTTTCTTATATGTCAGCCCTTGGGGAGTTCTTGACAGCGATTCTAAATTTTCAATTATTAAATGTCCTATAAAATATGCAATTACAAAATCGCGTGGAGATGTTTTGGTTGAAACAACACTTTGTGGGTTTCAGAATATTAAATTTTCGCAAGTAAGGAAGAAAAAATCCGAAAAGAAACAAAGCGATATATCAAATTTAATCTACAGCATTTCAGAAAAAGAAAGCGATATTTTAAAATTTCTTGAAGAGCATGATGCAAAGCAAAATGACATAGAATTTTCAAAAGTATATAATGAAATGGAAAAATTGCTGGCTGAATTCAGCGAAAAGGCTTTTGATCAATACTTATCAACCGATGCTATAAATGAAAAATTAAACGAAGATAATATAATTTTTACCAACAATCGAATTACAACTCCGGAAACGTCTGTTCTTTTTTATCAAGGAAATAGCTCTTTATACACATTTGATTATGATTATATGAACAAAAAATATTCAAAATATTTAACTGATGCTTGGAAAATTTATTTTTCATACATGAAAGACAGAAGATTTAAGGATTATTCATACGATTGTGAAAATTCTTATGACGCTGCTCCGGATTTTGCAAAATGCGAAAAACAATATTCAAGATGGTCCGATTTTCTTGATAAATATCCTGATTTTGGCTCAAAACAGACTGTTGTTGATATATTAAATAATTTTAATAATGTTGCAGATGCATTTGGATATGTATACAAAAGTCGTTAAATTTTCTGTGACATTACGTTTGCTGCAATTTTTTAATAGCTTTGTCTAATCCCATGCCGCCATGGTAAGGATTATGGGTTGCCTGGCAAATCAGCCGGTCAACTTGAAAATCTAAGCTAACGCTTGATTTTCTACGTTGAGCGCGCATGCTTCATTCGTAATGGCTCATTCTTCGCTTGACAGCTAAAGTGTCAATGTTTTGCCATCACGCCCTTCCCACACTGGCTTGCTTGAAAATCACGACTAACGTCGGATTTTCTTATGCAATCGGTGCATATCTTCCCTAATGCTCGCTATTGCTCGCAAAGGGCTGAAGCAACCTTTGCGGAAAACTTCGCTCACCAAGAGTGCACAAGCGCTCTAGGCCTCGCTCATCTCGGGTGCGCTCAGACAACCCTCTCGGGATGATGTTTCATTGAGTGCACAGGAAAACAATACCGCCCTGCAATACGTCATTCTGAACTTGATTCAGAATCTCTTTAGACTCCCGCATGTCCTTCTTAACAGATTGCGGGTCAAGCCCCGCAATGACAGGGCATAGTGGTTTATATTCCTGTATCGTGTCACCCTGAACTTGTTTCAGGGTCTGAGGAGTTTAGAATGTAATTTTATAATTTTACTTTTATGTTTGTTGCTTTACCTGGTCAGATTCCGAAACAAGTTCGGAATGACGAGTTGGAGACTAGTATTGTTTTTCCTGTGCACTTAGTGAGAGACGGCACGGAGCGCTCCACGTGAAGAATCAAATATATTAAATTTTACCGGAGCGGTGCGCGGGAGTGTTGTCTCGAACTTAGTGCACGTGAAGAATGAATGAATCTAACCAAGCCGGGACTTTCTTTGGCTCCTGTGGTGCTCGAGGCTTTGCCTCTGCGCTCCTACGTCGCCTATCAATAATTTCGCGCCGTTGCTCGTCGCAACGCCGCTCCACCCTGGCTTACGCATTCTTTTCGGTTCACTTTTCTTTCTTTGTATTTCGGCGCTTGAGAGACAAAGAAAGAAAAGTGAACAAATTAAAACGTAAGGATTACATACTTTAGAGATTGCGGGTCGGAGCCCGCAATGACGATACAGGGATAAAAAAATTCTAATCACCTACTGAATAAAAAAAGCACCCCGGTTGATAATAAATATAGGGTGCATATCAAAATACAAAAAATAACATGAAAAGTTTTTCAGTCTCCGGGCTCGGGTGTCTATGCCGATGAAGCTGGATAGCGGTTCTTTGATTGGGACTCAGTTTCGGAATTTTTTGCTTTTATTCTCATTAACATGAATGATCACACTTCCAATCATCACCAAAGGAATTTGAGCGGCAACAAGGGCAATAATCGGGACAAGAGGCGCATTCATTGCCAATTCTTCCCATGCGTGTCCAATATCCGTATGCGCATTCCTTGCAGCTTATATTGCCGCCTCCCATGTCAAAGCAATCCAAACAATTAGAAGGACAATCTTTACACGTGCCATCGTTAGCTAGGTAGTATTTGGCATAGCAAGCCGTGCACGTAGAACTGTTACATCTGTTGCATCCCCAGCCGTATTTTTGACTACAAGATTCACAAGATTTACTGCTGGAGTCATAAAATTCGTCGGTGCTACAGATTATGCATTTTGAACCGGTCCAAATCCATCCGAGGTCGCAAATTGTTTTACATAGATTCCCGTCTTTTTTATACCCATCGCTGCATCCCGTGCAATAACTGGAGCTTGTGCACCCGCTGCAGCCTGTGGGGCAGTTTGCACATGAACCAATTGAAGCATTGTAGTATTGCCAAGAAGGGCATGGTGCTTGACATGTCTTTTTGTCGTTTGAAATCCAATTTGACGGGTTACAACACTGCATTG
>CANQLJ010000084.1 GCA_947624685.1 Candidatus Gastranaerophilales bacterium
TATTAATAATCTTATTTTAGATGAAAATATTAATCTTGATGTTGCTTCAATGGATAAGCCTCAGAATTTAGCAAGCGTATCACCGCCGCCTTGGACTGCAAACAATAAACCAACAGACAGCTACACTGCGGAGATTTCAGGCACACAAAAGCAGTTTTTAACCGATTTTTATAACTGGACAAAGTCCGTTCACGATAGATTTATACTGCATATAGGAGATTATGTCGCTATGCAGAAATTGGGCAATAATACGTATTTAATTCTTCAAAAAGTTCAAAAGTTGGGCGGGGAATAATATGAGCAGTAATTTTTCATTTATCCCGTCAACCCTGACAGACCAAAAAGAAATTAATACATCCCAAGAGCTCCCCGTTTTTAAAGAGCTTGCGTTTGATTTTGAAACAGGACAGCTAAAAACAAGAAGCGGACAGTATTATTACGTTGAAAAAAATGAGGCTTTAAAAGTTTGGATATGGAAGGCACTATTTTCAAGCAGATACACTTATCTTGCCTATTCAACCGATTACGGAAATGAGATTTACACCCTTGTTGGCAGATACTTAGTTAAAGCGCTTTTGTATTCAGAGTTAAAAAGAATGATTGAAGAAGCTTTGCTTTGTAATCCTTATATTTTGAGTTTGTCTGATTTTAAGGTCGAACAAAAAGGAGCAAAAGTTATTTGCACTTATGCAGTCAACACAATTTACGGCAGTGTGGCCGATTCATACGAATATAATGAGAGGTAAATATGGGAACACAAGAAGAAATACAAGCAAGAATAAATTCAAGGCTAACAAACCCCGCAAATAAACTTGAGGGCGGATTTTCCCAAGATATTATTGAATCTGTTTCTTATGAACTTGCAAATATTAAAGATACCGAAATTGATGCTATACCCGATAGAGCATTCGTTGAAACAGCACAAGGCCCGGACTTAGACAAAGTCGGCGAAGATTACGGTATCTCTAGAAGAAAAGATGCTAACGCAATTGTTTATCTTGAAATTATCGGACAAAAGGGCGTAATAGTAAACGGAAGCATTAAAGCAGTTTATGAAAATCTTATTTATACCGTACAGGAAACAAAAGAAATTGACGACACAAGCATAGTCCTTGTTAAAGCTCAATGCGAAACAAAAGGTACAATCGGAAATGTTCCGGCTAATACAATTAATAAATTTTTAACTAATTATGTAGGTTTAATTAGCGTAAACAACCCCGAAGCCGCTTATGACGGTTTTGATGAAGAAAGTGATGAAATCTACAGAAAAAGGATAAAAGACTATTTGGCGTCAGACGCTTCAAACGCTAATAAAGAGCAGTACGAAGCTTGGGCAAGAAGCATAACGGGAGTTGATAAAGCAATAATAAAAGCGGCGGACGAGGGTGCAGGTGCAGGAAATGTCGCAATATATATTTCTGCAATCGAACAAAATGTGTCAGAAGAATTAAAACAAGCCGTGTTTGATTATATCAACTATATTCAGCCTATCAATGCAACGGTTATTGTCAATTCTATGAATTATAAAAATATTAATATAACGGCAAAAGTGGTTTTAAAAGAAGGATATACAAAGGATAATATTAAGTCAGAGTTGGAAGCTGCATTAAAACCATATCTTAGAAGCGCTCAAGAAGTCGTGTCTTATTTTAAAATATCTGATTTAATCTTTGCCTGTGTCGGGGTAGTTGATGTTTTGGAATTTACTTTAAACGGCGGATCAGAAAGTGTAGAAATAGCCGATATTGACAATCCCGTAATCGGTACAATCACCATAACGGAAGGGTTGAAATAATGCCTATATATGACGAAGAACATCTCCCCAAACATGTTTTAAAAGTAAATGGAATTTATGATATTTTGTTTGCAATTGACCCTGAACTTGATTATTTAAGACAGGAAATTTTAAATACCGAAAAAGAAATATATGTTGCAACAACAGACGGATTAATAGACAGGTGGGAGCGTGATTTTGGGCTTGAATATGATGCTTCTTTAACGCTTGAGCAAAGACGGCAGAGGGTTGCAAATAAACTTGCCCGCAAAAAAACTTTGAACTGGACTAATTTAAAACTTTTGATAAAAAACAATACAAAAAATGTTCAATTTTATATATCAAATCATAGCGATGAATATATGTTTAGAGTAATTCTTCAATTAATGGAGAATGCAGATTATTCAAAACTAGAAAAAGAAATAAGAAAAGCAAAACCTGCATATATAATATTTAACCTCAATGTAACTGATTATTTTAGAAGGTGCGGGACATTTAACTGCGGAACGGAACCGCTTTAAGAACTTGCTACAATTTATTCTATAAGGAGTAAATTATGGCATATATAAAAACAAATTGGAAAGACCAAAAAGTAGAAAGACCAAAAACATATGAGCTTCAAGAAAATTCAGACGGGACTTATACTTTGGTTGATAGTTTTGGGCAAATGGATGAACTCGGTACACCAGTAAATGCTCTAAATATGAACCATATTGAAGAGGGCATTGACGCTTGCGCAATCAGAAAATATAATCCCAATGAAGCATTTTCAAAAGGTGAGTGGGCAGTCGGCGAATTGACGGGAAGTAAAATTATTGTAGAGAGCCAACAAGACGGTAATTTAGGAAACGACATATCAAATGTCGAGTATTGGAAACCAGTTAATTTGGCATATGTTCCCCTTGCAACAAATGACACGGCGGGCACTATGAAACCCGACAACTCCACAACTTATGTTGATGAGGACGGCACGCTTCACTCTCCCAAATACAACCTCTTTGACCTCATTCAAAAAGACCATATCTTATCTTTTGAGGAAAAAGAGGGCTTAGAGAGATTAGGGGAATTCGTATACAAAGAACCACAAGACGGGCGCTACGGTTACAGTGACTTTTATCAAAAATGTATTGAAGAATATAGAGTATCAAGCGAAGAAAAAATATATGAAGACATTATTCTTCCTGCCTTTTCTTCAAACACGCAAGACGGGATAACAATATCTGATTCAAGAAACAATACAACCATACTATTAAATATTATGAATGGAAGCACAACTTACAATTCAGTCGGGGCGTGGTCAACATATTGGATAAATATTAATTACGGGAAAAAAGTTAAACTATATAATTATACGATAACATCAGATAGCAGCGGCAACACCGAATATCCTTCCGCATGGGAATTATGGGGGTATAACGAAGAACTTACGGATGAACCAAAGGAAGGAATAAACTATACACTTCTTGATACAAGGTCATCTCAAACATTTTCTTCAGGTCAAGCAATAACATATAGTGTCGAAACAACAGAAGAATTTCAAAATTACAGGCTTGTGTTTAAAAGCGGTGTTGAAGCTTCCGGCAATGGCGAACTAAAAAAAATAGCGTTCAATGCAGCGCAGTATCTGTATTCAATATACAAAAACGAAAACGGACACAACTATTATTTAATCGAAAATGCAAAAGATTACATTGACAAAATCTATCAAGATACGGGCGTTGCTTGGTATTACGGAATAGACACCGCACAAGAAAGAATATTATTGCCAAGGAATGACTGGTATAATGCAAGACTTAAGAATATACCCGTTTTTGGCAACGGGAAACCGCTTGGTTTAACAAACGGAACGACAAACGCATACGCTTGCGGTACTATTGACCAATGGGCTTCCACTGCGGGAAGAAGCAATGCTGTTCTCGGTTTTAACAGTACAAGTGAAACCTTACCCGC
>CANQLJ010000085.1 GCA_947624685.1 Candidatus Gastranaerophilales bacterium
ATACCATAACTTTGATACCTTGAACGCCGGCGCGCATTGTTCTTTGCATTGCCTGTTTCATAGCACGTCTGAAAGCGATACGTTTTTCTAATTGAAGCGCAATGTTTTCAGCGACCAATTGAGCATCAACATCGATTCTTGCAACTTCGACAACATCAATTGATACGGTATTTGTTTTGATGAGCTTTTGGACAGCCAAACGTAATTCATCAATACCTAGTCCGCCACGTCCGACAACGATGCCGGGCTTAGCTGTAACAACTGTTATATTAACGTTATTAGCTTTTCTTGCGATATTAATTCTTGAAATACCGGCT
Organism: Candidatus Gastranaerophilales bacterium; assembly: GCA_947624685.1. Taxonomy (GTDB): domain Bacteria; phylum Cyanobacteriota; class Vampirovibrionia; order Gastranaerophilales; family Gastranaerophilaceae; genus RUG14156. The sequence continues at coordinate 318 of CANQLJ010000085.1, forward strand.
GTATAAAGCTTTTTCTTAACGAATTTTCTGATTACATCGTCTTCTGCAATATTTTTAGCATATTGACCTTTTTTTGCATACCATGTAGAAACCCATGGTTCAATTATTCCCATTCTAAATCCGGTTGGATGTGTTTTTTGTCCCATGTCTTTCTCCTAGTCCTTTGCTACTTTCACTGTTAAATGAGATGTTCTTTTTAATCTCTTGTACATTCTGCCTTGGGCTCTTGGCCTAACGCGTTTATACGTTGCAGATTCGTCGGCAAAGATTTCGGAAATCTTTAGCACATCTGCATTTGCACCAAATTTTTCAGATGCGTTTGCAACAGCTGCATTCAAGTTTTTTTCAATAACTCTCGCTGCAAAATACGGCATAAACTTAAGCATTCTTTGTGCCTCGAGGACTTTTTTGCCACGGATAAGATTAATCACTCTGCGGATTTTTCTAACCGTCATTTTAATATCTGTTTGTTTTGATATAGCTTCTTGCATTTTTCTATTTCCTTAGTTATTTCTTCTTAGCAGTCTTATCAGCGGCATGGCCTCTGAAAGTTCTTGTTAGTGCGAATTCACCGAGTTTATGACCGACCATTTGTTCTGTAATGTATACAGGAGTGTGAGTTTTACCGTTGTGAACCGCAATTGTGTGACCAAGCATGTCAGGCACAATCATAGAAGCTCTTGACCAAGTTTTAATAACTTTTTTTTCGTTTTTTTCATTCATTGCATTTATCTTTTTTTCTAAAGACGGATGAATGTATGGACCTTTTTTTAATGAACGAGCCATCTACTTATGTTCTCCTTTTATTTTTTTCTTCTTCTTACTATCAACTTGCTTGAAGCTTTCTTTTGATTACGGGTTTTGTAACCAAGAGCAGGTTTACCCCAAGGAGTTTTCGGATTGCCGCCGGGGCCGGTTTTGCCTTCGCCACCGCCGTGTGGGTGATCTACAGGGTTCATGGTGACACCGCGAACGGTAGGTTTAATACCTAAATATCTTGTTCTGCCTGCTTTACCTGTTGATAGGTTTTTGTATTCCGAGTTACCCAAAACGCCGATTGTTGCGTAACAATCTTTTCTGACCATTCTCATTTCTGAAGACGGAAGTTTTATGGTAACATAATTTCCTTCTTTTGCCATAACTTGAGCTGAATTGCCGGCACTTCTTGCCATTTTTCCGCCGCATCCCGGTCTCAGTTCGATATTGTGAACTAAAGCACCAAGAGGAATTACGTCTAACGGAAGTGCGTTACCGACTGTAATGTCAGCTTCGGGGCCCGAGATGACCTTATCACCGACATTTAATCCTTCGGGACACAAAATATATCTTTTTTCGCCATCAACATAGTTAATTAAGCAAATGCGGACATTTCTGTTAGGATCGTATTCGATAGTCATTACGGTACCTAAAACGCCGACTTTATCTCTTTTAAAATCTATAATACGATAAAGTCTCTTGTGACCGCCACCGATGTGACGAGTCGTGATTCTGCCGGTATTGTTTCTTCCGCCTGTTTTAGTTAAAGATTTAACCAAAGATTTTTCAGGAGTAGAAGTTGTAATCTCGGCATAATCTGGTCTTGTCATACCACGTTGACCGGGTGAAGTTGGATTGATTTTTCTGGTTGCCATAATCTTATACTCCTGTCAATTCTTCAATAGGATCGCCAACTATTGTAACAATAGCTTTCTTTCCCGATTGTGTTCTGCCAAATTTCATGCCCATTCTTTTTTGATGAGAAGGCATGTAAACCGTTCTAACTTTCTTAACTTTGCGGTTTGGATAAGCCAATTCAACGGCTTGTGCTATCTCAACTTTTGTAGCATCTTTTTTTACTTCAAAAGTGTATGTGTTGTTAGCTGTTGCCATCATTGATTTTTCAGTGATGAGCGGTTTTTTTATAACATCATATAGTCTTTCTTTGTTGGTATCTGTATTTGCCATTATTTTGCCAACCTTTCAGTGATAAAGTCAATTGCTTGTTGGGTTGCAATAATTGTATCAGCATCGACTATATCTTTTACATTCAAATTAGATGGTAATAATAATTTTACGCTCGGAATGTTTCTTGCGCTTAAGACCAAATTTTTATTTTCTTCAGCAGCTAAATCAGCGATAATCAAGATTTTTCCTTTTGCATTCAAATCTTTTAAAACTTTAACCATAACTTTTGTTTTAGCTTCAGTAATTTCACTAAAGTCTTTAACAACGGTCATAATGTCAAGTTTAGCGCTCAAAGCTGATTTTAAAGCTAATTTTCTTGCTTTTTGGGGCAATGAAGTTTCATAGCTTCTTGGTCTTGGACCAAAGATAACACCGCCGCCTCTGAACAAGGGGCTTCTTAAAGAACCGGCACGAGCTCTGCCTGTACCTTTTTGTTTCCAAGGTTTTTTGCCGCCGCCGGAGACTTCGGCTCTTGTTTTAGCACAAGCTAAACCGCTGCGAGCGTTATTTAATTGCCTTTTTAAAGCCAAATACATAACGTGCATATTTGGTTCAACGCCAAAAACCGAACCTTCAAGATTCATTTGACCAAGTTCGGAACCTTGTGTTGATAATACTTTTACTGTTTTATTTTCTGTGTTTTTTGTCATATCGCACCTCTAATTCCATTTAGTCCTGGTTGGTTTTACAGTAACTAATTTGCCTTCAGGACCGGGAATAGCACCTTTAATTAGCAATAAGTTTTTGTCCGGAATAACTTTAGCTACGGATAATTTAGTAATCGTAACTCTTTCGTTGCCCATATTTCCGGCCATTCTTTTACCTTTTACGACGCGGCTAGGAGTGGTACCTGCACCAATTGAACCGGGTTCTCTGTGGTTTTTAGAACCGTGACCCATTGGTCCGCGAGAAAAATTGTGTCTTTTAACAGTACCTTGAAAACCTTTACCGATTGAGCGACCGGTAACATCGACTTTTTGAACTTTATCAAGAACTTCAAGAGAGATAGTTTGACCTACTTCATATTTTGAAGCGTCGTCAACTCTGAATTCTTGTAAATGTCTGAAGTTTTCAAGATTGTTTTTCTTAAAATGACCGATTTGTGCTTTTGTTAAATGTTTTTCTTTTGCAGAAACAACACCAACTTGAATAGCATTGTAACCATCTGTTTCAACGGTTTTGACTTGAGTTACAACAGCTTTTTCAACAGCAACGACAGTTACAGGAATACATAATCCTGTATCATCATATATTTGTGTCATTCCAAGTTTTTTTCCAATAACACCGATTGTCATGTTAAACCTTTCTGTTGTGAGAGCTACTTTTTAAAGTGTTTCTCTT
>CANQLJ010000086.1 GCA_947624685.1 Candidatus Gastranaerophilales bacterium
CCTCCTTTCTCAAACATTGGGTCTTAACAAGACTGTGTTTCAAGAGTGGGGGTTTAGAACAGGGCTTGCCCTTAGCATTTATTATATTACAATGCTTAATATTTTGCAATAAAAATGTAAACGTCATTGCGGGCTCGACCCGCAATGACGATGCATGGTTGCTTGCAAAAAGTGTTAGTGTCACGCCTTGCTCCTGTGGGTATTTCGCAAAAATTTGCTTTCGCATACGCTGCCGCAAATTTTGCTCAATTATCCTACGTCACAATTCAATAGTTCCGCCTAAAAAAGGCAGGTCTGAACGACACTGCCTTTTTCTTAACGGCTCCACCCTGGCTCACACCTTTTTCCGGATGTACGTATAAATATACGGACGGGAGAAGTATTTGTTTGCAACCTCGATAATGTCGCTTTGGGTGACGTTTTTAATTAATGTCTTATATTCTTCAAGCGCGTTGAGGCCATAACCAAGCATATTATACCAATTCAAGGTCGTTGCTTCGTCCATATTTGTCTCCTGCGAAAGCAAAAATTGGCCCAAAATCTTATCCTTCGCATCGTTCAATTCATCCGTCGTGACCATTTCTTTTTTAATTTTTTCAATTTGCTCCAATATCCCTTGTTTTGCCCTATCGACGCTTTTTTCGTTCGTTCCGATGTAGGCAACAAAGGCCCCGTCCAATACATTCATCGACAAACTCGAACCGACGGCATAAGCAAGCCCCTGCTCCTCGCGCAGCTTCACAAACAATCTGCTTGACATGCCTTCGCCCAAAATTGCGTTTATAACATTTAATGTGGCATTATCTTTTCTGTTAAAAACATCGGTCGTTTTATAGCCAAGCGCGAGCCAATGCGCTTGAAAATCGTCCTTATAAAGCGCGGTTTCAAGGTTTTTTTCGTTTCTGAAAGGTTTGAAATTTGTCTTTTTAAAATCAAATTTTTGAGACTTGGGGTTGCATTTTATAATGTCGTTAAACCTTGCTATGATGTCGTTTTCATCTATGTCGCCAACGATTGTTATATACATATTATTTGAATCCATTACTCTGGAATAAAAGTCTGTTATATCGTCACGAGTGACTTTCGGGATGTTATTTAACAGAAATGTTGAATTTTGGCCATAAATCGTGTTTAAAAATGCCAATCTTTTAAATTCGTCAAAAACATAGCTCGAAGGGCTGTCTGAGACGCTTTTGAGCTCTTGAATTTTTCTTTGTTTTATTTTTTCAATTTCATCTTCTTGAAATATCGGATTGTTTATAACCTCATTCAATGCCACAAAAGCGTCGTCCAGGTTGTCTTTGGTCGATTGCAGGACGATAGAAAAGATGTCATTAGACGATGTCACGGAAAGTTTGATTCCGTTTTCGTCCAAAAATTGTGCAAATTGGGCATTTGTATAGTTTTTTGAACCGGTTGTAGCACTTAGTGCCGCAAGCATCGCGCTTGCAGGGACTTTTTCGATAGCTTTAGAGCCTTTAATCGTTATATCTATTGCGACGATTGAATTTGAGGTTTTTTTCTTCGTGATAAGCGTTGCACCGTTATTTATCAAGACTTTTTTTGCATTTTCATTTTGCTCTAAAACCTTGACCGAGTCATAGTTTTGGACGTTTTGATTTTCGTTTATGTTTGATATTTCCTTAAATCCTTTCGGTCGAACAATCGAAAGAGCATATTTATCAAGCGTCAGATATTTCTTCGCAACGTCAATTATGTCTTGTTTTGAGACACGGTCGATATTCTTTAGATAGTTTTGATAATAGTTTATGTCATTTGAAAAAGTGAAATCATAGCCTAATTCCTCTGATATATTTGAAATAGACTCTCTTGAATAATATGTGTCCGTTTTAATTTGTTTTTTTGCCTTTTGCAAATTCGCTTCGTCAAATTCGCCCCTTTGAATTTTTTCAATTTCATTTTTAAGCTCATCCAGCGCCAAAGACTCATTTTCGGGCTTAAGCGTCATATAAAAATAAAACATTCCGCTGTCTTTTTGAGAATAGTTCCCTGCGTCAACGTCCAAGACGAGCTGTTTTTCTTCCTTCAGCTTTTGATTTAAAATCGAACTTTTGCCATCCGCAAGCATAATACTCAAGACGTCAAGCGCGTAGTTATCTTTGAATTGATTAAATTTCGGAGCGAAAAAGCCCATCATAGCGTGGGTTTGGTTTATGTCCATTTCTTGAACTTTTGTTTCAATTTTATCCAAGGGCTTAATTTTTGGGTATTTTATTTTGACTTGTTTTTGTTTTTTGTCTTTGTTTGGATTGTTGGCTTCAAGCGCCTCTTGGACTTTTTTTAAGGCATCGGCTTTATCAACATCCCCCACAATCACCGTCGTATAAGCATCCGGCGTGTAGAATTTATGGAAATAGTCCAGAATTTCTTCTCTCGAGACGTTTTCGATGATTTCTTTATTGCCGATAACGTTTCTTTTATAGGGATGGTTTGATTTTGCATACATCAGTTCATATAAATTGTCCATCGCAACACGCGTCGGGCTGTCTTTGACTTTCGAAATTTCTTCAATCACAACCGGGCGCTCGCGCTCAAGCTCTTTTCTTGGAATCATCGGGTTCAAGAGCATATCATAGTGCATCTCAAGCGCCAAATCAAAGTCTTTTGAGGGTATTTGGATGTAATAGTGGGTGTAATCCTTGCTTGTTGCGGCATTAACCAAAGCGCCTTTGGAATCGAGGATTTTATCAAATGTTCCCGTGGGATATTTTTGGGTGCCTTTGAAGAAAAGATGTTCCAAAAAATGGCTGATGCCGCTTGTTTTGTCGTCTTCGTTGATGGAGCCCGTGTTAATCCAGGTGTCGATTTTGACTATGGGATTGTCTTTGACTTCTTTTATGATGACCTTTTGGCCCGAAGGAAGCGTGTTTATGCTCACATCATCGCTCAATGCAAGGGCGAAATTGAGCCCCAGAACAACCATTACACAAATTGTATTTTTAAATATTTTTTTCATTCTATAAATCCCCAAAAATAGATTACAAAATTATTGTACCATTTTAAAATAATTTTTGGCTTAGCTTAACGGATTATATTTTGCATAAAACCGAATAAATACCCCAAAAAGGCCGCAAAAGCACATACAAAGCACATAATCCGCTTTCAAGCTCCTTGATATTTCACTAAAACCGCGGACTTTGAGAATTGTAAACAAAAGT
>CANQLJ010000087.1 GCA_947624685.1 Candidatus Gastranaerophilales bacterium
CTTTTGAGTGTCTTTTTTTCGGTAACGGTAAACCGCTCTTTCAGAAGCTCGGAAGCCCTCATATTAAGCACATCATCTATTCTTAAACCGCTAACCAATGACACGATAATAGCGAGCTTATTAACAGGCATTAACGCCGCCAGTACATTTTTAAAAACGTCCTCTGATACCCAGTCCGACCGCATTTTTTCCACCCTCTTAACAGTCCTAAAAATGTTAACTTATTAAAAAAATATAGAACATTCGTTCTAATTTAATTATAACATTTTTGAACTCAATCCGCAATTAGCTACACGCTTTGTGTAGCTATCTTTTTCGTGAGGTCAAGAAAAAGCCAAGGATAAGCCCCTCGGCTACATTTTTCTCAAAAAGAATAATGTAGCCACCATAAGGAAAAAGCCGAGGGCTTACCCTCGGCTCTAAATTTTTGAAAAAATGAAAATGTGATAACACTTGGCAGAACTAAAATTTAAAAGGTGAAGAAAAATACAAACGCTCGAAAGTAAAAAAGTCAAACAGTCAGAAAGAAATAACCGAAAAATAAAGCCGTCAGCCATAATCTATTTTATGCACATTCTCGCCCCCCTTAATACTTTAAAGCTATAAAGCATTAAATTATATATAAATTTTACACAACAAGGAAACAAATGTCAATAAGAAAATTTATTTAAGCAAAAAATAATTTCTGCGTTTTATATCCCAGACATACGTTTCCTCGACCGTATTTTCCACATCTTCAACCTTGCCGGTTATATATATAAGATCCTCGTCCTTGTCCTCGATTTTAAGCTCATTTTTAGCCTCTCTGAAGATTCCGGAATAATTTACAAGTCGTCGATTAGACAACGCCTTGTCCAAGATTTTAACCGTTTCAACAGACAAATCCCAATCTTCAGGAATCACGTAATCAGACGATTTCGCGGAGTATTTCGAGCATTCCGCGACAGCCCCGGCAATTGAACCCTTTCCATTAGGTCGAATAACTCTAATATCGACAATCGGATCATAATTAACTTTTAAGCACTTTTTCCATAATTCGGATAATTTAAATTTCGTTATATAATTACCGCTATTAAAATACGACTGACGAACCGCTACCATAAAATGAATGTGCGGGTGATATGTGTCATAGCTTTCGGAGTTTATATCACAATTATGTGTGACCTCAAAATTCCGGACGCTGCCAAGAAAATTATCCTCAATAATTTTCAAATGATTCAATTTTTTAAACGAATAAAACATTCCGTCAATAGTCTCGATTAAATCCTCACCAGCACAGTTTTTAACTGTTAATGTGACAAACAGAAACCGCAATCTTCCGTATTTCTCCCGATGAGAAATCAAATAATTCACGATTTTTAAGGTATTCGCATACGATTTTAGCGAGCGCCGCCAAGTACAGATCGGACACAACCTCACCCGACAGCTCGTCGTATCAATTAAAGTTTTTTTACCGGCATCGTCAACGAGGAATTTTAAAAATACCGAACAATCATTCAATCTTTTAACCTTTTTCTGGTCAATCTCCAAATATGCGTCACTCAATAGACAATTTATAAATTTATAATTCGCCCACGGGCGCTCGCGACCCGTAGATGACTTGTCTATTAAGACATCTTGACAATTTCGATTTTCAGTGTTATTATAATAATACAACAATTCCGCCTCCGATTTTATTTTTAGTAGCATTTAAATAATATCATAAAGCGGGATTTTTTTCAAGTCCGAACTTCATTTCGAAGTTCGGGCTTGTTGATTTTTCCGCCAAATGTGGTTAATTTTAACCAAAAGACAAACCGATAAATTCGAGACTTCAAATTGTAAACAATCTATGAACAAAAGTTAATTTTTTCAGTATTAATGCGGCTTCAGCGGAACATGCCGCGTGATTATATTGCCATAGTATCAAGTATAGTACCGTTTTCCGCTAATTGTGGCTTGTTTGCACCAAAACATTAATACAAAAAAATTCCGTGCGGCAGGGCGCGGGCGTCGGGAATTTTAAATAATGTGTCCGCCAGCCGCCGCACTCGAAAGCTCTCGCCGCCCGCTATATATTAATCAAAACAAAGTTGCGGGCGGCGTTCGCTTTCGCCACGGGGCGCAAAATCGCGGCCGACATTTTGCAAAGTTTTTTTGCACCGCCCGCTACGCGGTCGGCACAAAAAACCACAGCGCCCGCGCTTTAATCGAAATTGCGAGTTAGCGCGGGCGCTGTTACTTCGCAAAACCGCGATTGTTGCGCAGTGCGGCTCCTCCGCGCGCGCGCGTGAAGAGGCGCGGCGGCGCCGATTTTAATTTCTCGTGGGCGCTCGCCTCGCCACCCACACGGCGCGCGCTCTCACCGGGGCGGTCGTTCCGCCACGGACGGCGCGACCACTTCGCGGCGCGCCGTCCTGCTTCACTAAAAATGGGTTGAATTTGAAGTTATCGCCCGCTGTACTCAACAACGGAAGTCATCCCGTGTGGGTAGTCGCTTTTTCTTTGCCTACCCCCTGAGTGGGTAATCAAAGAAAAAGCTAAAAAAAAGAAAATCGCCCGGCATTTCCCCCCCGCCCCAAGGGGGAGCGAGGGGACCGCCGAAGGCGGTCCCCATCGTCTGAGGGTTTGCATTAAATTCTTAGAATATCAAGAACCGCAAAATTAAATTTCCTTGGAAATTTAATTTTGGCTAATTTCTCTCCGAGAAATTTTCTTGACATTCAGAATTTAATGTTTTTTCGCGCTTATCTCATCAGCCAGAGCATAAATCATTGTTACCGCCTCGCTGCTATGATTAAGGAGCTCCTTAACCCTCTTAATATTCATATCTTTTTTGTATTCTTGTACCGCGTAGATTTTTCTTGCACTGTGTGGACAAACGTTAATTTTCTTAATTCTGAAAGCCTTAGCAGCTCTTTTTATGTCTTTATAAACCGCCTGACGGCTTCTCGGTTTTTTCGGATCGAGCCGACCCTCAAAAACATATATCCGCCCCGATATTTTTATAAGCTCTTCCCGTAACTTAACGGGTAAGCGCACCGTCCTCCTTTTGAGTGTCTTTTTTTCGGTAACGGTAAACCGCTCTTTCAGAAGCTCGGAAGCCCTCATATTAAGCACATCATC
>CANQLJ010000088.1 GCA_947624685.1 Candidatus Gastranaerophilales bacterium
GTATCAGAGAATGGTAGCGCGGGTTCGAATCCCGCCTTCTGCGCCACGGAAAGGCACCCCAAGCGGGCGCCTTTTCACGTGGCGCAGAAGGCGGGTTACTCGAAAAAGCGAGGTCGGCGCGGGGTCGCGCGAGGAGGCGGAAACGATTGCGCTTTTCCCTTCCGCACGGTTTGCCGCCGACGATGCTTTCAAGCGAAGCGCAGAAAATCCCGCCTTGCGCCAAGAAAAACCCACCAAAAACGCCTGTTTTTGCTTTTCTCAAAAGATTTTCCCCCAAAAAAGTAGCTGTTTTCCCCCAAAAAATCTTAAAGGCAAGCCGCGGGCGACGCTTCAAGCGAAGCGCAGTAAATCCCGCCTTGCGCCAAGTGGGACGTAAGTTGAACCAAGTGGTTTAACTTACGTTTTATTTTCTGTCTATATATCTTTCCAAAGACTTCTGGCTACTGCCATAAATCTGCATTTGACTTGAATTGATTATTTTTCTATTATAAAAATCCACTTCTTCCAAGTTTACATGCTGATTTTGCGTAAAGCTTTTGGGAGTAATTAAAATTGCTTTTGTCGGAGAAATCGGATAATACAATTCTAATTTGTTGGTGTGTCTATTAAGTACAGAGTAATTCACATATGTATTACATACGGGCTGATCGGAAGTAATGAATTCTTGTATTGTAGAATTGAGCAACAAAATCGTACAATATTTATTTTGATATAAATAATTTGCCGTATTGAACGCCAATATCCTGCGTAAAGGAGTGATAACATTATGGACCCTTATCTCTTCAATCGTTGATAAGTCATCATATATTCTCTTTGTCCTAAAATATTGCATCAAAACAAATAAATAGAAGCAAATTAAATTTTCGTCCTTTAAGCAATAATCGATTTTCTCCTGCATTAAGCTATCCAAGAATGGCACAAATTCATTTTCGTCTGCCCCCATTAAATTTTCGCCCAATTGGATATTTGATACACTATTTTCAGGTGTGCTTTTCTGGCTGAGAAAATAGTGTTCGATGCTTTCAATAAACAAAATAAGATTAGAAATGATATGTTGTGGCAAGCTTTTATCTATTGCCTGAATTAAAAATTCTTTCTCGAATTGGTTAAACGATGTAAGCTTATAAAAATATCTTTTGTTTGCCACATTATCTAGGGAAGTCTTTTGGGGAATACTTCCATTCATTGAACAAAAAATTGAGCCATCGGTCGCCCAATTTCTCAAATAATACTTCCATACAAAGTGACTTTTTTTTGTTACATTACCCATATATCCATTATACCACACTCGATTTAGGGAATCAACTAATAAATATTACTTGCCAGCCTGCCTAACAAGATAATTTTGATCATTAAATTTGATTTTTTATTGAAGAGAATTAGATATTCAAAATTTCTTCTGAAAAAAGCGGACTGTCTAAAAATTCGCTGACGGTCATATCAAAGCCACGAGCAATCAATATCGTGGTGGAGAGCAAATTGTCTTTTACGGTTTCATGTATAATGTTTTTAAGAGTGGAGTGATTCACCCCGCTCTTCATCGCCAAACGATAGCGGGTCATATTCTTTTGCGACAATAGCTCTTGTATCCTCATTGACAATGCGTGATTGACATCTGTAATCATCATCATACTCCAATATGGTTATGTATGACAATAACTTATCAAAAAATTTTTTCGATATATGGTTGCATATAACCATATATTGTGCTATAATATTCTTGCTAACAAAAGGAGAAAAAGACTATGGAAGAAAATCATATTGAAGTGGATAGCAGTCAAGGAAAAAACAACCATAACCGAAACATGGTTTTAATAGGGCTATTTGTTTTTATAGCCATCGTTGTGGCTATTATTTTAACGGTATTATTAAATAGAAATGAAAATAACCCTAAATTGACTATTTCAAATACAGATATGTCCGTAACATACAACGAGTATTTGGGATATTCTGCAACAATAAAGGGAGTTGCGGTAAACACATCTGGACGCGATCTCTCTTACGCAAGCGTTGAGTTTTCGGTTTATGATGCATCGGGGAACAATCTTGGAACAGCTTTGGCAAACATTAACAATTTAGGGAAAGGTGATACTTGGAGGTTTGAAGCCACACTATTTGACTTTCCTAGCACACGCCCATCAACATATAAGTTGGCTGAAATTATTGCATATACATTTTAGGGGGTTCTAAGATGGACTTTTATATTTACATTTTAATATTTGCTATTGTATTTTTGGTTGTATTGTGCAGCACTTTATTCTATCAATCATCAAAAAACAAAGTAAATGGGAATGAACAACTTGAAATCAATAAAAAAACTTTGGAATATTTGCAAAGCTCCAATTTTATAGTTTCAAAAATTTTCTACATAACCGATAGTCACTCATATAACAAAGAAAACGCATACAAAAAAATGATTGCAGTAGATGATAAAAGTCACAAAATTTGTTTGATTGACTATTTGTCAAAAAGAAATTATATCATTAGCTTTGAAGAATTACTAAATTACGAATTATATGAAAATGGAAGTATGGTTACAAACGGTGCTGCAATAGGAGGTTTGGGTATAGGCGTCTTCGGAGCAGAAACGAATGGAAACTGCAAAGACTTAAAATTGATCATACGAATTAAAAATCTCTCTACGCCGCAAGTAGTCTATGATATATTATCTAATTATATGGCGGGAATTGGAGTGGATAAAACCGCACCATTATACCGACAGTGTATCGCTTCATTGCAAGAGGCTATATCCTTTTTTGAAGTAATAAAAAACAATAATTTAAGCGACATTTCATTAAATGCCTAAATTTGTGTAGACGGATTTGGCATTTAGGCGTGAGCTTGTCTTGACAAGCACGCCGCTACGCGGCTTCCTTCTTCTACTTTTATTGTAAAAAACAAGGACAAAACCGCCCTCGCCTTTTTTGTACTCCGCCAAATTAAAATTTATTTTCTATTTTTGAAATAGTCCTCGCGCAGAATGCCGCGCTCCACGATATCGACGCGCTCCCCTGTCGTGGGA
>CANQLJ010000089.1 GCA_947624685.1 Candidatus Gastranaerophilales bacterium
GATGTTTCATTAAGTGCACATGGAAATTATAAATGCTCCAATATGTCACCCTGAACTTGTTTCAGGGTCTGACCAATATAAGAATAAAATATACAATTCCGTACTCCTCGGATGCTGAAACGCTCACAGAGAACAGAAAATTACGCTTACGCTATTTTCTAGTCAGTTCAGCATGACAGTGTACTTGGGTGTGAAAATTCTAAACAAGTTCTTTACTTGGTGTGGCTCCTGTGGGCATTTCGGCTTTGGCTCGTACGCTTCGCGTGTACTCGCCAGCCTCAATTGTCCTATGCCCACAATCCGTTGGCGAAGAATGAGCCTTACGGATTGGAAATGCCCTTGGGGCACGTCGCCGTAGTCCAGATTCCGCCCTGTCTGCCGATGCTCAACGCATCGCTGTGCAGTTGCTTCGCACACCTGTGCGCTCGTCTGCGTTCGCTAAGTCCGCCCGGCGGACTAAGCTCACTTGACTTGCGTCATTCAAACGGTTCGAAGTCGGCTTGGACGTTTGAGGAAATTTCTTCCGCGTAACTTCTTATAATAGAATTTGAACAATAATTTATCGCATAAAGAGCCATCATCGCGCAATCGGCAAAGTCGGGGCTTTCGTTGTGGAGCTTTCGAATTTCTTTTTTATCCTGAATTGCAATAAGCCCGTTTGGTTTATAGACTTTTTTAATATATTCCAATTGCCTTATTGCGTTTTTGTCGGTTAATTTTAAATAACCTTTTTCAACATATTCTTTTAGTGCCAAATACCCGTCGGCTCTGGCATTTAGGGCAAATTTTGAGATTGGTTTTTTAGCTCCTCTAAACGCAAGAGCGTTTTTAATTATTTTTTGAATACTGACCCAAATAGGGTACCCAAGGCCATCGGCGTCAATTATCAAGACTTTTGGCGACCAAGAACCAAAAAGGCTGATTATTTTTCCTTTTGTTATATCGGTATCTGATTCAGACCATTTTTGAGTGTATTTTTCAAGCCAGACATTAGAATTTTGCTGTTCAAATAATTTTGCAACGGTCAAATCAGCGCCCGAAGCCGATAAATCGACGCTCATAACGCTGTTTAAACAACAGTAATCATCCTTTTCATATTTTAAATTAATCGATTTATCAATCATTTCGCTTGATAATAAAAATTCATTGTTATTGCTCAAAGGGTACCCCAGCCAGATATGGTTATAATCGTTGATATTCGTTTCTTTTGAGATTTTTGCTTCGGATAGAATCTTTTCATCGACATAAGGATTATCAAAATAGTTAATATTCAGATGCAGACAGTCTTTTCTTTTTGCACAAAAGTTATAAACCGCATCAAATCTCGTATAGCGGTTCATTGTAAAAATTATGACCGAATTTTTCTTTCTAATCGTTGGGACAATGACATCGAGCGTCGTTTTAGCTATCGCTTGCGCTTCGTCAATCCAGAGAATATCAACGCCTTCAAGCCCTTTTATATTGACCCTTCCCTGTTCTCGAAAGCCTTTAAAAAATATCTTTGACCCTGAAATTTTATTTGTGAGGCTATCTTGTCTTATGTCATAGTTCAGATGATATTTTTCAATCAAATCTAAAAACACGGTTTTAACCGATTCGTTAATTGAATTTTGAATTTCTCGCCCGCAACAAACCCTCACGAGCCTGTTTTGGGCGATATAGAGTAGAAATCTTGCAACACTTTGAGTTTTTCCCGAGGCCCTCCCCCCTTCCAAAAGAAAATAGTTGTATTTATTGAAATTTAATATAAAAGGATAAATTTTTGGCGGAATATTTAATATTTCAGGCAGATTCACTTGCATTTTTTTTGATTATTTTTCTAAAAAATCCTCTCCGATATTGAGTTTGAGCTGGGTTCCGTCTATTGTAATTTCTGTCATCTTTACGACATTTTTAATTTCCGCTTCGGGTTTAATCTGGTATAGTCCCGCAATTTTTGCTTTATTTTCAACAGCTCTTAAAGCCGCGTTAATATTAGGATTTCCGTTTTTATCAACACAATTCAGCGCAATTTCTTTAAGTTCGTCAAATTCTTCTATCGCGTTTTGTGTGGAATATGATTTTTCGGGAGCATTTTTTTGAATATTATTTTTGGAATTATAAAAAATTTGATTTTTGTCATCGTTATTCATCTTTTATTTTTTTAACAAGAACTTTGTTGCCCCAAAAATCGCAGGCATACTGCCTGATTTCTATGGTTTTGCCTTTTCTTTTGATTTCTTGGTTTTTTCCGTAAATAAATCCGAAGGGCATTTTATATTTGTTTTTAAAGCCCAGCATGGTTGAGGCAACTTCTTTCTTTAGTCTTTCTTTAATTTTTCTTGCACCGTTAGAATAATAATATTTTTCGAAAACTTTTTCTCCGTCAATCACACAGGAATATAAAGCCATTTCCTTGTTGCAGATTGGACAGGAGGCAAGATAGAGTTTTCTTTTTGTGTGATTTTCTTTGTCCAATAAAAACCAAATATCGCATGCGCAAAAAACGCTGTTACAATGGCGCATAAAATCTCCTTATTTATTTTCGTCAGCCTCGTTTCTCTATCCTCGGAATAAAAATTAATGGGATGATACAAATTTGAATTGTCCGAAAATCTATATTTCCAACTTAACATATTTTTTTAAAAAACGCATCTTTTTTGGCCAAAATTTGCAATCTCTTATAAATTTTTGCCCATTTTCTTGATTTTTTTTTGTTTTTGGTTTAAAATGGCTTAGCGCGAGCTATATATTGAAAGTTGCCTTTAACGGATAGCGAATAATCTATAGCCGTTTCGCGAAAAATCTATGGCAGATGATTATATATGGCGAGTACATCTTATATATGGCGGGTGTCGTCCCAATTAATCAAAGAACGTCCGGCCTTGAGGGATAATTGGTTCCGAGGCAGGGCAAAAGAAAACAAGTTTACAATTGAATAATAATTATGGCGGGTGTCGCCAAGTGGTTAAGGCCTCGGATTGTGGTTCCGATACGCGTGGGTTCGAACCCCACCACC
>CANQLJ010000090.1 GCA_947624685.1 Candidatus Gastranaerophilales bacterium
GCAACATGCGGTTCAACATCCGGCAGCGTGCGGTTTTAAGTCCGTGCAGTTGCGGTTATGCGGTCGGCATATACAGCGTTCAGCACCAAAAGAGCAAGGAGGACTAAGCATGGACGAAATCAGGAGATTATCCAGCGCAGCGGCGGAGATAGACGAAGCTGTCGCCAAAACAAAAGGTCTTGAAAATTACGACGATACCGGGGTCAAAGCGTCGCTGTCCGTTCTTGAAAGTTCTGTCGGTTATACACGAAAAAATCTGCTTAAAAATACCGCTGTATCGTCGGCAATGAACGGCGTGACCTTTACGGTAAATGCAGACGGCTCGGTACTCACAAGCGGAACAGCTTCGTCGGACACCATTTTTGTCCTGAAAGAATGGGTCGGTTTCCCTCATGAGATGAAAAACAGAGAACTGCTTGTGACGGGATGTCCGCAGGGAGGTTCAGCTTCGGGGTATCGTTTGGTCGTGCATTCAAAAGTATCTTCTGGAACGTCGTATTCGGGATTGGGAGCTGATACGGGAAACGGATTTGTTTTCGGCACGTCCGCTGACTTTGTCCGTATATCGGTCAGAATAGGAGCAAACGTTAATGTGAACGGTCTGACGTTTTATCCTATGCTTCGTTATGCCGATATAACCGACGATACATACGAGCCGTACAAGCCGTCCATAGACGAGCGTATTGCGGCTCTCGAGGCGGCTATTAATAATTAATATCGGAGGTAAAATTTATGAAAACTTACAAATCAACCGACAGAACTCAGCTTACGGAGCATTTCAACGTCAGCGAGTTTAAGTGCAAGTGCGGCGGAAGTCACGATACAAGACTTGACGAAGCTCTTGTACAGAAGCTCGAACAGCTCCACAAGGCTCTGAACTGCTCGAAGATCATCGTAAACAGCGGCTATCGCTGCTGCACCCATGACAAAGCGGTCGGAGGAAACGGCAGCGGTCAGCATACTAAAGGAACAGCCGCAGACATCGTATGCTACGATAAGAACGGTAAGAAGATCAGCTCTAAAGTCGTATGCTGCGCAGCTCAGGACTTAGGCTTCGGCGGTATCGCTAACATCGACAGCTCCTATACCGCAACTCATGTCGATACTCGGACTTCAAACAAATGGTTCGGCGATGAAGTTGTAACTTCCGCTTACTCCGTATGCTCCGATTTTTACGGCTATTATAAGCTTACAAAATCAAACGTTTACGGAACTTCTCAGACTAAGAAAACAAAAAACGTTACCCTTATAATTGACGGAGTGACTTATGATGGGACGCTGACCGAGAAATAATAATATTTCAAAACCTCCCGTTTGTTTTCAGCGGGAGGTTTTTGTTTTATGTTGTGCAGGTGTTGTAGTAGTGTGTTTTATATAAAAATAAGCCGTCTGTATAAACACTACAAACGGCTATATATGCCTAGTAACTATAAATGACATTAATTTTTTCTGATTCTACATTTTATGGCAACCTCTAAAAACCCTGTTTTTTCTCGGAAGAGGTTTTTAGAGGTTGCCTTATTTAAATATATTTTAAGAAATCATATTTTCTTTACTCTGAACTTCGGTTAAAAAACAAAAAAATCAAAACGAAATGAGCCATAAAAAAGCTGATTATCAACATATCTTAATTCATTTTCTACTTTTTCAATAGCTAACTGATATGCCTCAGAATCAGTGAGAACTAAAGGGTCATCTAAAATTAATTGGCTCTCAACATAATAAGCCTTTTGTTCTAATACTTCCATTTCTTTTTGAAATTGGAAATAAAAAGAAAGCACTATAGCAAAAAAACAAACTAAAAATAAAAACACCGTTTTTAAATAAATTTTAATTTTAGGTTTATTTATAAAAAAATTTATTACACAAAGTATAGAACAAAATTTAAATACACTTTCAAACATATGATTAGCACTATAATCAACATATTTAGCATATGAACTCTCATTTCCCAAAATATTAATTTTTTCATACAGAGATTCTAGAGTGTACTCTGGAAAGTATGTCCATATTTCTGCAACAACTTCTTTTTTCGTAGAATAAAGCAACATCGATGCTCCAATAAATCCATATCTTATAGGATACAAAAGAGAACATAAATTGATTAATTTATAAATTGCATAAACCGACAATAAGAAGATTATTATAAAAACAACCGGATTCTGAACTGCTGTTACCATTTTTTCATTCATTTCTGATAAAGGTAATAAAATCACACGTTCACCGTTATTTCCCTTTAAATGTTCTCTTTTTATCTTAATCCGTTTTTGTCTGTAATATTTATTATCTATTTTTATAATTTTATATTTTTTATATATATTGCTAATAAACTGCTTACCCATTAAAAAATATGTAAATAAAAAAACTATCGCCACACTCACTATTGGAAAAAAGAAAACATCCCAAATTTGTGTAATACCTACAAAACTATCAGAAATTTCAAAATTCTCCATAAACAACACTCCTAATCTATTTCTAAAAAAATGTGTTATAAAGATATGCCTTTCTTAAATTTATAAAATATTTATTCAGCACTTATACTTTTCAGCTCTACTAATTCTTCTATCTCTACTTATATTTTTTTAATATTTTTATTACCTGAATCCGTGAAGTTCGAACATTTCTATCCGAACTGTACATCTACTCATTTTTCCTTAAAACGCTGCTGAATATTGTGGGACGGCATTTTTGTTTTATAACTATGAAATTTGCTTGTAAATCGTGAGTTTTGGCTATGTTACCATAACCGCTCTTCTTGAATTGAGTGTGTAATAGCGTGTGCAATAGCATGATTTTTTCAAGAATTATTCAGGATTTTTCAAATTATAATAAAAATAAAAAAACCTCGTAGAAGTCTATTCTACGAGGCTTGGCGCGGATTGAGAGATTTGAACTCTCGCGCCGGTTTCCCGACCTACTCCCTTAGCAGGGGAGCCCCTTCACCAC
>CANQLJ010000091.1 GCA_947624685.1 Candidatus Gastranaerophilales bacterium
ACGTTTTTGGATGTTCACTTTTCTTTCTTTGTCTCTCAAGCGCCGAAATACAAAGAAAGAAAAGTGAACCGAAAAGAGCGCGTAAGCCGGTGTTCCCAAGTGGCATTGCGTTGAGCAATGACACTGGAACACTACGAAGGCGACGTAGGAGCGCAGAGGCGAAGCCTCGAGCACCACAGGAGCCAAAGAAATTCCCGGCTTGGGTGGATGTGAGTTTCGTTACGTGCGCTAAGTTCGAGACGACACTCCCGCGCATCGTTTCCGTGAGGTTTAATGCAAACATCCCATGCGCAGAGCGCTCCGTGCCGTCTCTCACTAAGTGCACAGGAAAAGCACTATACACAAATTTTTTCCATGTGCACTTAATGAAAGCCAATGCGAAGCACGTGTTTGAGCGTAAGCGAGTTGTGCGAGAGCATTGGCTTGAATTTAGTGCACGTCCTAGTAACCCACATGGTGCGAGCCCTCTTTCTTTTCTTTCCGTCCGCTTTCTTTTCTTTGATGGGCAATTGAACAAAGAAAAGAAAGCGGGCAAATTGCTTTTGCAATTTGCTAAAAAACATTTTTAGCTTTTTGCAAAGAAAGAAAAGTGAACATCCAAAAACGTGAAGATTACATACTTTAAAGATTGCGGGTCAAGCCCGCAATGACGGGTGCTTGTTTGTGGGGTTACTTATCCTGGTCAGATTCCGAAACAAGTTCGGAATGACAGATACAGGGATGCGATGATTCTAAACAAGTTCTAAACTTGGTGTAGCTCCTGTGGGTGCTTCGCTAAATTTCGCAAGGCTTGCGCCCTTGCTCAAACGCTCAGCATCCTACGTCGCCCATCAATAGTTTCGCCTAAAAACGTCAAAACTCATCGTTTTGCCGTTTTTTAAACGACTCCACTCTGGCTTACGCTTTGCTCCTGTGGTGCTCGGGCTCACGCCCTGCGCTCCTACGTCGCCATGGAACGGACTACGTATAAGGCTGCCAACGCTCAACGCATTGCCAGCCTTATACTTCGCACACCTCTGCGGGAGCTTTGCTCCCGTTACCTTGACGGATGGGGGGATTTTATTGTATGATACAGATATGAGAACATTTGCGGAAACAAAAACACACGAGGTCACAGTCGACGTTGTAATTTTAACTATTGACGATGACAAATTAAAAGTTTTACTCGTAAAGCGTGTCAATGAACCTTTTAGAGGCAAATGGTCAATCCCGGGCGGATTTATCAGATTGTCCGAAAACATTGACGACGCGGCTTTAAGAGTTTTAAAAGAAAAAACAAATGTCTCAAATATCTATCTTGAGCAGCTCTATATGTTCGGAGACCCCTTAAGATACCCTAATGCAAGGGTCATCACCTGCGCCTATTTTGCGCTTTTAAGGGCGGAAGATATTGAGCTCGATATTAAAAAAACGGAAGGTGTTGCGGACATTCAATGGCATGACGTTGAAAAATTGCCTCCTTTGGCTTTCGACCACAAAGAAATTATCGAGTATTCCCTAAAAAGAACAAGAGAAAGGCTCGAGCTCTGCCCTATTGCGTTTCAACTTTTGCCCAAAAAATTCACCCTAACCGAGCTTCAAAAGTCTTATGAATTGATTTTAAAAAAGAATCTGGACAAAAGAAACTTTAGAAAAAAAATGCTCGCTTCAAATATCTTGGTTGAAACCAATCAATACACAAAATCCGTCTCCAAGCGCCCTGCAGCATTGTATTCATTTGATAACATCACATTAAATTCAAAAAGAGGGCATTTCTTCTCGTAAGGCTTTTTTCAATTAAATTTCTACCGGAAGACCTAATCTTTTTAGGGGAATATAGTTAAAATAATAATCACAGCCAACACTGTGAATATATGCCAGAACATCTTTGTATTCAGGCTTTTTAAACCAATCATTTAAAATATAAATATATTCAACTTCAAAATTCAATGAGGCCAGAAGTCTTTTATATTGCTTCTTTTTAAAATCACAAGTTTGTAATTTTTCATCAACAGATCCTGCAACTTGCTGATACTTACACTCAATTACATAAAACGTATTATTTAAAATGACATATATTGAATCATCGGGTAGTAATTTCTTTGAAAGATAATTTCTCCAGTCGACATTATTTCTTTCTAAAAACTTGTATAAGCCATTTTTAACAAAAATCATCCCGACGAGTTTATCTTTATATAAAACATTGTTATCTTTATCTACAGAATAATTTTTTATCCCGTTTAATAAAGTTTTTAAATCGGCTTTTGTTTCAAATACGAGGCCTGTTTGAGTGTTTCCGCCTCCAATTCCGTCTTTTATCATTAATAATTCCTCACTAATACTTCCGTTATTTTGCCTCTGCCATCAGGATTTGCGTTAATAGCTCGTGTTGCAAAAACTTTTTTGATATTATAATTTTCGTATAATTCATTAACTAATTTTGTATCAGAATTAGATAGCAAGAACTTTACACCTTTATTATCCAATTCATCACAAACATCTCTAAGTTTAAATTGCATATCAAGGTCAAATCCGTCTTTCGTGTACGAAGTAAAACTTGATGTTTCATTTAAGGGAACATAAGGCGGATCGAAGTACACAAAGTCGCCGTTTTTAACTTTTGATAGAATTTTAGAAAAATCTGCACATTTAATTTCAGTGTTTTTCAACAGTTCCGAACAATTTAAAAGATTATGTTCATCCAAAATCTTAGGATTTTTGTAATTACCAAACGGCACATTAAATTCGCCTTTTGAATTTACCCGATATAATCCGTTAAAACAGGTTCTGTTTAAATAGATGAAACGACTTGCCTTTTGAATATCAGACCAATTCTGATACTCTTGAGTGCGGTCAATATTTCTTATTTCTATAAAATATTCTTTAGTAATTTTGTG
>CANQLJ010000092.1 GCA_947624685.1 Candidatus Gastranaerophilales bacterium
GCACTAAGTTCGAGCCGTCACTCCCGCGCATCGCTCCGATTAAGTTAGATATAATAATTCTTCACGTGGAGCGCTCCATGCCGTCTCTCACTAAGTGCACAGGGAAAAAATTACCAGTCTCCTGCCCGTCATTCTGAGCTTGACTCAGAATCTCTTCACCTTAGGTATTTCCTTCTTTAGAGATTGCGGGTCAAGCCCGCAATGATGGAATGGTGTATAGGATTTTTCCATGTGCACTTAATGAAACATCATCCCGAGAGGGTTGTTTGAGCGAAGCGAGTTCCCGGAAGGGATGATGTTGAATTTAGTGCACGTCCTAGTGACTCACATGGTGCGAGCCCTCTTTCTTTTCTTTCCGTCCGCTTTCTTTTCTTTGATGGGCGATTGAACAAAGAAAAGAAAGCGGGCAAATTGCAAAAGCAATTTATTAAAAAACTTTTTGGCTTTTTTTAAAGAAAGAAAAGTGAACAGTTCAAAAGGGTGAAGAATATAAACTATACTTGGTCAGATGCTGAAACGCTCACAGAGAACAGAAAATTACGCTTACGCTATTTTCTAGTCAGTTCAGCATGACACTATACAAGGATGTGAAAATTCTAAACATCCGAAAAAAATCCTGCGCACTCAGCGGGAGGCAATATGGAATATGCGATATAGAAATAGTCTTTTAAACTTGTTCGCTAAATTTTTTAATCATTAATTTATTAACATTAATTTCAACATCTATATAATCATAGGCGGGGTCAATGTTTAGAATTTCAATTAAAGCTAAGGGCAAATATATTGCATAACTACCGCCATTTTTCTGAAATTTTCTAACCATACAATCTTGATATATTTCTGAATCATTTTCATTAATCGGCTCAATGCAAATTGTATTATTTTTCGCTGTCAATAAGACTTTCGTCGTCAGCGGATTATATCCCAATAATTTTAATAACGGTTTCGTAAAACACAATGTCCAACCATTTCCACTTGGTTTAAGTTGTCTTTTCATATAATGTAAGTCCAATGTAAGTTTTTTATTGACAAAATTATAACTATCTCTTATAGTTTCTTATAGATACTATAAGACTTATATTGGACTAATATTTTTGGATACAAATTATGAAAAATAAATTTCCATATAAAAAAACACTACTAATCGATTTGGACGGCGTTTTGAATAATTATTGCGGTAATTATGACGAAAACCATATCCCTGAAGTTAAAGAAGGTGCAAAAAAATTTCTTGATTCGCTCTGTGAAAAATTTAATCTCGTTTTATTTACGACACGAGAACACTCAAGCGCTGAAAAATGGCTCAGGGAAAATAATTTGGATAGGTATTTTAGCAAAATAACAAACGAAAAACTCCCGGCATTTTTACAAATTGACGATAGGGCGATTTGTTTTTCGGGTGATTACGATTCGACATTACAGTGCATTGAAAAATTTAATCCCCATTGGAAAAGTGAAAGTTTGCAAAATTAGGCATTCTTGCTAAACGTAAAGCCTCGGCGTGCGCATTTGAGTTTATACTGTCACCCTGAACTGACTGGAAAATGGTGCACATTCTGTCACTCTGAACTGACTAGAAAATAGCGCAATCGTAATTTTCTGTTCTCTGTGAGCGATTCAGGGTCTGAGGGGTATGGAATTACATGTCTTATTCTTACATTGGTCAGATTCCGAAATAAATTCGGAATGACAGTATTATTGGATGTGAGGGTACTTGCATTTGAGTAAAGTGTTCGTCACCCTACACCCTTAATGAGAGATAAATTTCTGCCTGTAAAAATCAAGCGAAAATAGGTCGGTGAATTTTTTGAACTTTGGATATTTTAAGGATAATTTTTGAACAAATTTAAATAATGTAAAAGAAAGAGGAAGAAAGAGGGGATGAAAAATTAAAAAAAATATAATATCACCTTGCACTAAATCATTGTTTTTAATTTTACCTACAAAAGATGAAATTAAAAACAATAAAACTGTTGCCAATAAAGAAACTACAGAAACAACGCTATATTTTTCTATGGTTATTATTTTTAAATTATCTATATCTTTAAATATTCCAAAGATTTTTTGGTAGAGGTAAAGGGATATTGGCGAAAATATTAACGAAACAAATATCATTACAATAATTATAGACAACCATTCGTCATCTTCAAACATTATGCGATCTACAACAACCGTAATTGGCAAAGGCAGAAAAAGCGCTATATATGGATATAGAAATGTAATTAATCCAAAAAACAATACCCACCTAATTATCATTAATATTTTAAGTCTTTTTCCCATATACACCTTTTTTAATTATTTATGGAGTATTGTATCAAGATTATTAGGATATGACAATAGCCGGACAGCAAAGAGTGCTATGCTGTTATATGTTATGATGAAAGTTTTTTAGGGGTTGACAAAGTATAGTAATTCGTAAAAATGCACCCGTCATTGCGGGCTCCGACCCGCAATCTCTAAAGTATGTAATCTTTTCTCTTTGATTTGTTCACTTTTCTTTCTTTAAAAAAGCCAAAAAGTTTTTTAATAAATTGATTTCATCAATTTGTCCGCTTTCTTTTCTTTGTTCAATTGCCCATCAAAGAAAAGAAAGCGGACAGAAAGAAAAGAAAGAGGGCTCGCGTGGATATAACACACTAGGACGTGCACTAAATTCAACATCATCCCTTCCGGGAACTCGCTTCGCTCAAACAACCCTCTCGGGATGATGT